>CAZNBF010000046.1:6103-7797 GCA_964571325.1 uncultured Acidimicrobium sp. | reverse complement strand
AGCCCCAATTTGGCCAAAATCACATCGGGTTTGGCATGAGGAATGAACTGCGTTGGCACTCCCAGCACAGAAATATGTGGGTGCTTCGTTGTGGCTGCTCCGTGGATGCGATCTTCTAGCGACATGCCAATGCCGCCGTCGCGGATGCCGTCTTCGGCTGTGACGACTACGCCGTGCATGGCGGCATCCGCAATCATGCTTTCGTCAAGAGGTGAGCAGGAACGCACGTCCCACACAGTTGCCTCGATGTTTTTTTGCTGAAGCAATTCGGCTGCAGCCAATGCTGCGCCTACCATTTTGCCAACGGCAAGGATGCACACCTTCTTGGTGGAGTCGGTGCGCAGTTTGCGTGCTGCAATGCCAGAGCCGATGTCAGTTGCGTCCACGCTGCGGGCAATGCCCTTGGGGTATCGAATGACCACTGGGCCCGAATCGGAAAGCGCCAGAGCATCACTGAGCATCTGTTGCAATTCTTGAGTGCTCGATGGCGCAAGAACGCGCATGCCTGGCACCTTGGAAAGCAGCGCCATGTCGTAGATGCCGTGATGGCTTGGGCCGTCATCGCCGGTGATACCAGCGCGGTCGAGACAAAAGATGACGGGAAGGCGATGCAGCGCTACGTCGTACACCACTTGATCCCACGCACGGTTCAAGAATGTGGAGTACAACGCAACAACGGGGCGCATGCCGCCCATAGCCATGCCCGCTGCGGCGGTGACTGCATGTTGCTCGGCAATACCAACGTCGAAGAACCGCTCTGGGAATTTTTCTTGAAAGTGAATGAGGCCAGTAGGGCCTGGCATTGCTGCAGTGATTGCAACCACGCGAGGGTCTTTTTCTGCAAGCGCAATGATGCCTTCGGCGAATGCCTGCGTGTATCCAGTTGGGCCGGACTTTGGCGGGCCGGTAACAGGGTTGAACACTGGCGCATCATGCAAGTGCTTTTCGTCGTCATCTTCGGCGGGCGAATATCCGCGACCTTTTTGTGTGATCACATGAATAACGATGGGGCCCTCTTCAACGCGCTGCTGAGCGGCTGAAAGCGCGTGCTCTAATGCCTCAACGTTGTGGCCATCAATAGGCCCGATGTAACGAACACCAAGTGCTTCAAAAAATGCGGGCGGTTGCAAAAACTCTCGCACGCCCGCTTTGAATGCTTCGAGGCCTCGTTCTGCCTGTGGGCCGATGACCGGAAGATCTTTCAAAAACTTTTCGAGTTTGCGTTGACGGCGCACGTACACAGGGTTGAGGCGGATGTCGGTCAGTTTGTGCGAGAGCGTTTCGGTGAGGCGCTCAACTGGGCGGGGGATGCTGGCCGACTCGTCATCGGTAAGGCCACCCTGTGAAAGATTGGAAATGGTTGGCGCATAACTGCGGCCGTTGTCGTTGAGCACGATGATGACGCGCTTGTTTGAGTGACCCAGATTGTTGAGGGCTTCGTAGGCCATGCCGCCGGTCATGGAGCCGTCGCCGATGACGGCAACGATGTGCCGACGATCTGGCGTTTGGCCACTATCGCGAGCAACAGCCAGGCCGTATGCGTAACTCAACACCGTCGAGGCATGACTGTTTTCGATGAAGTCGTGCACACTTTCTTCGCGGCTTGGGTAGCCCGAGATGCCGCCCGCTTGGCGCAACTTGCTGAAACCGCCGCGCCGCCCGGTCACAATTTTGTGGATGTACGCCTGATGGCC
>CAZNBF010000046.1:2811-6003 GCA_964571325.1 uncultured Acidimicrobium sp. | reverse complement strand
GCGTTTGAAGAGCAAGATGAACACACCAAGGGTGACAAAAAAGTGGGCTGTGCCGTAGTAAGTATTCATCGCCTTAATCAGCCAAAGATGCGGAAGGAAGAAGTCTTGGATTGATTCTTCGTGATACAAACCAAGAGCTCGCTCAATTCGAATAACGCGTACCGCATTGGTGAACGAATGCAAGGGGACATCAACGCCGTTAACGAACGCTGAGCCAAATTGATTTCGGATCATGGTGTAGATCGCGTAAAAGATGGAGACAATCAGCAGTTCTTTCCACCACAGCGTGCGGTGGTGGCGGGGAATAGCAACCACGCGAGGGGTCTCGGCGTTGTTTGTCACAAGCTAAATCGTAGGCGTTTCACGCCGCTCCACAGACCTCACAAACTTCGTGTTCGGTAGGCTGTGAACATGGCTATTCGCGAAGAAACCCAACTTGTAGATGCCGATGTAATTGCCAAGGTCTTGGCCAAAGGCAGGGCAACCGGCGCCGAGTTTTCCGAGATCTATATAGAGGACAAACGCTCGACGTCTGCCGCCCTCGACGACGGCAAGGTGGAGCAAGTAACGAGCGGGCGCGATCGTGGCGCAGGCATTCGAGTGGTGGCTGGCGAGACAACAGGTTTTGCCCACACATCCGACTTGTCTGAACGTGGTTTGTTGGCTGCAGCCGAAGCAGCAGCTGCTGCAGCAAAGCAAGGAGACGGCGGTGTGCACACAATTGCGTTGCAACCACTGTTGCGACACCCTGTCAACAATGTGCGTGTTAACCCGGGCGATGTGCCAAAGGCCAGCAAGGTGGAGTTGCTCAATCGGGCAAATGCTGCTGCGCGTTCGGTAGACGGCGCAATTGTGCAGGTGTCTGCAGGATACGGCGATTCGTTCAAGCGAATTCTCGTTGCCAACAGCGACGGCGTGTTTAGCGCAGACGATCAGGTGCGCACATTGTTCCGTGTCAGCGTGGTTGCAAGTGGCGACGGCGGCATGCAAACCGGTTACGACTCGCTTGGTCACACCATTGGTTTCGAATTGTTCGACGACAACGACGTAGAAGAGATGGCTCTTCGTGCAGCAAAACAAGCAATCGTCAAATTGAAGGCACGCCCAGCACCGTCTGGTGCATTGCCGGTGGTGATTAAGCAGGGCAGTGGCGGAGTGCTCTTCCACGAAGCATGTGGTCATGGTCTAGAAGCCGACTTGGTTGGCAAAGGCGCAAGTGTGTATCGCGGCAAAATGGGCGAGATGGTTGCATCGCCGCTCGTCACATTGATTGACGATGGAACCATGAGCGGCGAGTGGGGCGCAATTGGCATCGACGATGAAGGCCACCCTTCGCAGCGCAACGTACTGATCGAAAACGGAATCCTCACCGACTACATGTGGGACTTTCTGCGTGCACGAAAAGAGAATCGTCGTCAGAGCGGTAATGGTCGGCGCCAGAGTTATGCCGACTTGCCAATGGTTCGTATGACCAACACATTTGTCACCAACGGAACCGAAGACCCAGACGACATTGTGCGCGCAACCGAGCACGGCGTGTACGTTGCCAAACTTGGCGGCGGAAGCGTGGACACAGCAAGCGGCGACTTTGTGTTTGGCATGGTCGAGGCGTACCTCATCGAAAATGGTGAAATCACCGAGCCACTTCGCGAAAGCAACCTCATCGGCAACGGCCCGCAGGTACTGAAGGACATCGATTTGCTTGGCAACGACTTTGCCATGGGCAACCCGGGCACCTGCGGTAAAGACGGCCAAGGTGTTCCCGTAGGCGATGGGCAACCAACTTTGCGCGTTAAGTCAATGACCATCGGTGGCACAGCAGCATGAGCACCACAGTTCCCGACTTGCAGGCAATGGTCGACCGCGTTGTTGCGCAAGCCAGTAAGGGCGAACAAATCGAGGCCTATGTCAGCCGCGGCGGCGAGACCGCAGTGCGCGTCTATGAAGGTGAAGTAGAGCATTTCGTTTCGGCACAAAGTGAAGGCATTGGCATCCGTGTGATTAAAGACGGGCGCACTGGCTTTGCGTATGCAGGAACACTGGACGCCAGTGCAATTGCCGAAGTGCTGGCCGATGCCCGCGACAACGTTGCTTTCGGTACACCCGACGAATATGCCGGCCTTGCAGAACCAGATGGCGTTCCTCAGATTCCGCAAAAGTTTTGGGACGACGACCTCGCCGCATATTCCACAGAAGGAAAGATTGCACTTACCAAAGAATTAGAACGACTCACGCTCGGCATCGATTCGCGTGTGCGCGTTGAAGAATCAAATTACGACGACGGCTGGGGCGAAGTTGCGGTTGCAACCACCACTGGCATTCGCGAAAGCGGCCGTGGAAACTCGTGTTACGTATCGGTCAGCACGTTGGCCGACGACGGCGACGAGACCCAGACTGGCTACGGCTTTTCTGTGGCCGATTCGCCGCAGGAATTTAAGTTGTTGAAGGCTGCGCAAGAGGCATCCGAGCGTGCAACTCGTTTACTTGGGGCGATCAAGCCTCCAAGCAAGCGCACGACTGTGGTGCTCGACCCATTTGTTACGTCCCAATTTTTAAGCGTGTTATCAAGCACGTTGAACGGTGAAAATGTTGCCAAGGGCCGAAGCTTTTTTGCCGACAAACTTGGTGAAGCAGTTGCCGACCCGCGCATCACTTTGGTGGACGACCCAACCAACCCGAAGGCCTACACCGCTACAGACATCGACGGCGAAGGCTTGGCAGCGCGGCGAAATGTGTTGATCGAAAATGGTGTGCTCAAAATGTTCGTGCAGTCGAGCTACAGCGCGCGCCGTAACAACACCAAGAGCACTGGCAACGCAACGCGTGGCGGCTTTGCCAGCACCCCGGGCGTTGGCTGTATGGCAATGCAACTTCAACCAGGAACTCAGAGCCAAGAAGAATTGATCAAGGGCGTAGACGACGGTGTCTGGATTCAGATGGTGCAGGGTTTGCACAGCGGTGTGAACCCCATCTCGGGCGACTTTTCTACCGGCGCTAGTGGCATGCTCATTCGTAACGGCGCAATTGCCGAGCCCGTACGTGAGTTCACTATTGCGTCAACACTGCAGCGAATGTTGCTCGACATCGTTGCCATTGGCGGCGACGTCGATTGGTTGCCATCGCGCGCCGCGGGCCTGACACTTGTCATTCGTGACGTGACAATGAGCGGCCAATAACAGGCCAATAACCCTG
>CAZNBF010000046.1:0-2711 GCA_964571325.1 uncultured Acidimicrobium sp. | reverse complement strand
CATGCCGATACTTCACGCGATCATCCTGGGGCTTGTTCAAGGATTTTCCGAATTTCTCCCCATTTCGTCAAGCGGGCACCTTGCATTAGTGCCTTGGTTGTTCGGCTGGAACGACTTTGCCGACGTTGCCAATGGTGATTCAATCGAAAAAGCATTCGACACAGCGCTTCATCTTGGAACGCTCGTTGCGGTGCTGTTTTATCTACGCGCTGACCTTGTTGGATACGTGCGCGAGGGTATTCGCATCGTTGTTTCACCGCAGCGTGCCGATAAGCAAATGGGTAAGCGTGCGTGGCTCTTTGTGGCATCGGCGATCCCCGCTGGTATCGCGGGTGCAATCGGCCAACAATGGATTACCGACAAACTTGGCACACCCGTTCTCATCGCTGTTTCGCTGGTGGTGTTTGGTTTGGTGTTGTTGTGGGCCGATCGTCAGCAGGGAACTCGCGACGTCGACACGTTCACGCGTAAAGACGCATTGCTTATTGGTTTGGCGCAGGTGTTGGCGCTTAACCCAGGCACGTCGCGCTCCGGCATCACCATTACCGCCGCACGCAAGTTTGGTTTTTCGCGCGATGCAGCCGCGCGGGTCAGTTTTTTAATGAGTGTTCCCGTCATCGGTGGTGCAGTGTTGTTCTCGTTGGTCAAATTGGTTCGCGACGGCATTCCCGACGGGTTGATTGCCCCAATGATCGCTGGCATCATCGCGGCGGGCGTTTCGGGCTGGGTTGCCATGTGGGGCATGATTCGCATTCTGCGCACCCGCAACTTCAACATGTTCGTGATGTATCGCGTTGCTGTCGGTTTCGGCGTGCTTTCTATCGCAGCATCTTCCTGGCGTTAACTGGAAACAACCAGCGTCGCGTCGCCAATCGCGGCGGCACTTGCAACAGCAGGCGACACCGCCGACGGCACAGCAACAACCACCGTGTTCGATTCGGGCAACACATAGAGCACCAATCCGTCTGCTGCCAAGAGCACGCCATTTGCAATGACATCCACGGTGTTGCCAGGTTGCATGTTGGGCAACACGGTGCGCAGGGCTATCGCAACCGCCCGAAAATCTTGCGGCAAACGATCGGTTGGTGTGCTTGATGCGCCAACGTTGGTAAACGACAACACGTCGCCTGCCGCAACACGTTGCTGCACCACCATGTCATCGGTAATTGCACGCAGCGCCGACGGGGCAACAAACGTGCGCGGTATGCGTCGTATTGAAAAAGTTGCACCGTCAATTACATCGCCGGGCTCCAGGTTTTGCGAAGCCACAAACACTGAAGTGATCTCACCTAATTGGCGTTGTCGGTTATAGGTGTTGAACGAAGCAACAACATACGCAAGCACCGAAATAGCAACGAGTGCTGTGATGGTTCGGCGCCGAAGCTTTTGATGGCGACACAGGAGCAGATATTGCTGCGCCACCCACACACGCGCTTTTCGAATTGCCGGCCTAAGAAGTTGGGCTAGTTGCGTAATGCGTTGGTGCATACACGCAATGTGTACGCCGCTTGCGCAAGGTGCAGCGAAACTACGTTGTGGCAGCAGGCGACGGGCTTGCAGCAGGTGCTGCCGGCGCCGCAGGTGTGGTTGTTGCAGCAGCAGGCGCGGCCGTGTCGGCTGGCTTGCTGGCAGTGGTGGAAGCAGACGAAGTGCTGGAACCAGAGCGGCTATCGGTCTTGTAGAAGCCGCCACCCTTAAACGACACACCAACGGGCGTAAACACCTTCTTCACTGGCTTCACCACGCCATCAACTGGGTGGGCCAATTCGGTAAACGGGTCGTCGGTAAAGGCTTGCTGTACTTCGATCGTTTCGCCCGAATCGATGAACTTGTAGACGTACGTTGGCATGAGACCGATAATTCTAGGATGCAGGGGTGCCTCTACACACCGCCGTCATTCCCGCCGCTGGCATGGGCACCAGATTCCTGCCCGCCACCAAAGCGGTGCCGAAAGAGTTGATGCCCATTTTTGATACGCCGGCTCTGCAGCTGGTGATGGATGAAGCCATTGGCGCGGGTTGCGACCACATCGTGGTGGTGTCGAGCAAGGCAAAGACTGGCATTGAGGCGTATCTTGCCCCATCGCCAGACGCGGTGAAGAGGGTGCGCGACAGCGGCCGTACCGAACTTGCCAACCGACTTGCTCGTATCGGTTCAGATGTGCGGGTGAGTGTGGTGTACCAAGACGCACCACGTGGCCTCGGCCATGCCATCGGTTGTGCCAGGTCGGCAGTTGGCAACGAACCGTTTGCTGTGTTGTTGCCCGACGAACTGATGGGCGATTCTTCGCTGCTGAAACAAATGTCGGACATGTTTTTGCAAAACGGCAAGAGCGTTGTTGGCCTGAAGCAAGTGCCAATGACCGAAGTGTCGGCTTACGGGTGCGTCAAAACAACTGCTGCGCCAACCGCAAGCGGGGAAGTAACCGTTACTGACGTTGTTGAGAAACCTGCAATGCGTGAGGCGCCGAGCGACCTCATCTTGATTGGTCGGTATGTATTGCACGCAGGCATGTTCGACATGTTGGATGCGCTAAAGCCTGCACCAAGTGGAGAAATTCAATTGACCGATGCATTACTGATAGAGGCGCAAGCGGGAGATCTGTTTGGTGTCGTCAGCAACATTGCCCGATTTGATACGGGAACACCAATGGGTTGGTTGCAAGCCGTGATCGAACTTACGTTGCAACGAAAAGATGCAGGTGCCGAACT
>CAZNBF010000045.1:0-7853 GCA_964571325.1 uncultured Acidimicrobium sp. | reverse complement strand
ACCATCTGGTTGACTGCCAAAATAATGCTCGGCATCGCAAGAGGTATGCGTACTCCCCACAGAACTTGTCGCTGAGTTGCACCAAACGTTGTGGCTGCTTCGATCGACTCTTTATTTACTTGTCGAATGCCAAGCGATGTAAGTCGGATGCCAGGCGGGATGGCGTAAACAACCGCCGCAACGATGCCGGGCACCGGGCCAACAGTGAAGATCATGACGAAGGGGATCGCATAAATCAGGGGAGGGATTGTTTGCAGCGAATCAAGCAGGGGAGAAACTGCAGCCTCCGCACGTGGGCGACGACCGAGCCAAATGCCGATGGGAAGTGCAATCAAAATCGAGAACAGCACAGCAACCACAGTCTGCGACAAGGTTTTGCTTGCATCAGGCCACATGCCGGTAACACCGATGAACACCAGTCCGAGTGCGGTGGTAATCGCCATCTTCCAACCTGAAACATAAAGAGCAAGCGTTGTCGCAGCTAGCACTATCACTTGCCAAGAAAGTGTCTCGTTCAATAACTCTCTAGCCCGAATGAGAACATCGCGAACAAGAAAATCATTGAATGGACGCGTCACCACACTAAACGTGTCACGAAACCAGTTAACGGCAGTATCGACTGGATCTGCGAACGAAGTGCCCCATGAAAATGGAAACTCTTGGATGCCAGCAAGTCTTCCCACAATTGAACCAATGATCAGAGACGAAGCAATTAGAACGATTCTCTTACGCGACACGGAGCGACGCTGTTCGCCGGGGGCTACGACGACAGCGAGGCTGACGCGATCAAGCACAAACGCAACAGCAACAACGGCCATCCCAACAACAAGCCCACGCCCCGGGCTCAGCATGCGCACGGTTTGCATAATCTCCTGGCCTAAGCCTCCGGCGCCTACCAGTGTTGCGATGACGACAATCCCTAATGCCATCATCACGGTTTGGTTAATGCCCGCAATGATGGAAGGAACCGCCAAGGGCAATTGCACCTTCATCAAAGTCTGTCGCTTGGTAGCACCAAACATTCTTGCTGCCTCTACCGCGGATGCGGGTACTTGTTGAATACCGAGTGAGGTGAGGCGAATGATTGGGGGGAGTGCATAAATGATGGTTGCAATCGCTGCCGGAACTTGACCAATTCCAAAAATGAGCACTACTGGAATTAAGTACACAGTTGCTGGGACGGTTTGCATGGCGTCCAGTAACGGACGCAGCGCAGATTCGGCACGTTTATTCAGCGCCGTCCAAACACCAATGGGAATACCGATTGCAATGCTGAGTGCGACCGAAACTGTCATCAGTGAGACGGTGTCAATGCTTTGCTCCCACACACCAACGATGCCGGGGTAAACGACGGCGAATGCTGCAAAACCGGCGGTCCAGTACTTGCCACTACGTGCGATGACGAGAAACACGATTGTCGGGGGAATAAACCAGGGCAACCAACTGATGAACCCGGAGGTGCGTTCAAGCCCGAAATCAACGACCCATGTGAAGGGTTCAAAAATGAGGGTGAACAGCCAATGTTGACCGCGATTTTCGCGAACCCATCCCTGGACATCATTTACTGGGTTCGCCAAATTGATATTCCACGATTCTGGAAACCCTCGTTGCCCAAGAATCTGCGCGAGAACCAATAATGCAACGAACCCGGCAGCGGCAGGCAAACGTCTGGATTGTTTTTGACTTGGCGCAGAAGAGAGGGCGATGCTCATTGCTGTTCGGCTTGCAACATCGATGCAACGCTTTGGCGATTGACGACACCAATTGCGTTGCCGGATTCGTCAATGATGGATATGGCTTCGTCGCGCTCTAACAACATTGGTATAACAGTTTCAATTCGCGCGCTGGCAGGAACGGTTCTGCCGCCGCTAACAGGGTTGCCGGCAACCGCAACCGACCGCACGCTTAACACTTTGGCGCGCGGAATGTCGTTCGTAAACTCACGTACATAGTCGGTGGCGGGTTGAGTAATGATCTCTTCGGGGGTGCCTACCTGGTCGAACGAGCCATCTTTCATGATTGCGATGCGGTCGCCTAATCGCAATGCTTCCGCAAAGTCGTGCGTGATGAAAATGATTGTTCGCTGCATCGTTTTCTGCAGGCGAATGAGTTCGTCCTGCATCTCTTTTCGAATAAGTGGATCCAGTGCGGAAAATGGTTCGTCAAACAACAAAATCTGTGGATCGACCGCAAGCGCGCGAGCCAGACCAACTCGCTGTTGCATACCGCCCGAAAGCTGCTGGGGGTAGTGGTCGGCCCATCCCGAGAGCCCAACAATTTCGAGCACATCATTGGCGCGAGCAAGTCGTGTCGATTTATCAATTCCCTGCACTTCAAGGCCGTAGGCAATGTTGTCGATAACGCGTCGATGGGGGAAAAGTCCGAAATGTTGAAACACCATTGACATTTGCCCGCGACGTACGCCGCGCAACTCCTCTTCGCCCATTGCCAAGAGATTTTTTCCATCGAGCAAAACTTCGCCCTTGCTCGGTTCGATAAGCCGGGATAAGCAACGGATGAGTGTGCTCTTGCCGCTGCCGGATAAGCCCATGACAACAAATGTCTCTCCGCGACCAACACTGAACGAGACATCACGGACAGCGACGGTTTGATCGGTCTGCTGCAGGATATGAGACCGGCTGGCGCCCCCTTCGGCCAAAGCAATTGCTTGCGACGCCGCCCCAGAGCCGAACACCTTCCATAGTTTGCGTACTTCTATTGCTGGTGATGCTTCCCCGGGCACCCCCTCACCATAGTTCAGCACCTATACAAGCGCACAAGCCCTCGCTACGCTTGGGGTGCACTGATTAGTGCACAAAACTACACAAGGGGAAAACATGCTTTCAAGCAAGAAATTGCTCGTTGCTGGTTTGATTACGGTTGGTTCGTTGCTTGGAGCAGCGTGCGGCAGTAGCGACAACACAGCATCAGATACAACAGCCGCTGCAGGGGATTGCACCGGCACAGAAACGATCAAGATTGCACGCAACAACTGGTCGGCATCAGCCGTCGAAGTTGAAATCGTCAAGCAATTGATCGAGAAGAATCTTTGCAACCCAGTCGAAATTCTAGACATTGACGAAAACGCCATGTTTGCAGGAATGTCCTCTGGTGACGTTGACGTCAACGTTGAAGTGTGGCCATCTGGTGTAGTGCCAGAAGAGCAGGCATTCATCGATGATGGTTCGGTAGTCAACATGGGCGACCTTGGGGCAGAGGGCAAAATCGGCTGGTTCGTTTCCGATTACGCGCTTGAGCAGTTTCCTCAGCTTGCAACATGGGAAGGCCTGAAGGATCCAGCAGTAGCTGAAGCATTCGCAACAGCAGCCACTGGTTCAAAGGGTCGTTTCTTGGGAATGGACCCATCGTTCTCCCAGTACGACGAGGCAATCATCAAGAACCTTGCGCTTCCATTTGAAGTGCAGTTCTCTGGTTCCGAAGCAGCAACACAGGCAGAAATCGCAGCTCTTTCGGCTGAGAAGAAGCCAGTAGTTGTGTACTACTGGTCGCCATCTGGTGCCGTAGGCAAATACAACTTGAAGAATGTTGCATTGCCAGAACCAAGTGTTGACTGTGCCGCCGAGGGCGATAAGTGCGACGGCGACTACCCAGTCGACAAGTTGTTCAAGATTGCCTCCGCAAAACTTGAAGCAAAAGACGCGAGAGTATTCTCGTTCTTCAAGAACTTTGCATTGTCAACCGACGACCAACTCTCATTCCTTGGGCCTGTAGACATCGACAAAGTCGACCCAGCAGTTGCTGCTGCCGACTGGATCGCTGCCAACGAGGCAACGTGGTCAGCCTGGTTTAACTAAACACAGTCGTAAAGTATTTTTGAAAGTGGCGGGGCGCAAGCCCCGCCACTTTTGCGTTTCCGTGGCAGAATGAGTGCGTGACAAATGAACCATACGACTACGTCATTGTTGGTGGCGGCTCGGCAGGGTGTGCATTAGCAAATCGTCTCAGTGCCGATCCCAAAAACAAGGTGCTTGTTCTAGAAGCCGGTCGTCCCGACTATTGGTTCGATGTGTTCATTCATATGCCCGCCGCACTGATGTTTCCCATCGGCAGCAAGTTTTACGACTGGATGTATTCCTCTCAGCCAGAGCCCCACATGAATGGGCGCAGGGTTTCCCACGGTCGTGGCAAGATTCTTGGCGGTTCAAGCAGCATTAATGGGATGATCTTTCAGCGTGGCAACCCGCTCGATTACCAGCGTTGGGGCGCAGACCCGGGCATGTCCGATTGGGACTATGCGCATTGCTTGCCATATTTCAAAAAGATGGAGTCATGCATAGCGGCAAAGCCCAACGACGAGTTTCGTGGCAAAAGTGGCCCGCTACATATGGAGCGTGGTGCAGTCAAGAACCCTCTGTTCGGTGCATTTTTCAAGGCAGTGCAAGAAGCCGGCCATCCGCTTACATCCGACGTAAACGGTTTCAAGCAGGAAGGCTTTGCGGCGTTCGACCGAAACGTCAAGCGGGGTCGTCGATTTAGTGCAGCTCGCGCATATCTGCATCCCGTGAAGCATCGCAAGAACCTGACGGTGCAGTGCAGGGCGCTTGCAACCAAACTAATCACCGAAGGTAAGACTGTCGTGGGCGTGGAGTATGCGCTTCCGTTTGGAAGAAAGAGAACAGTGCGAGCCAAAGAAGTGATTCTGTGCGGCGGTGCCTTTAATTCGCCGCAGTTGTTGCAGGTGTCTGGCATAGGCAACGAAGATGATCTGCGCAAAGTTGGCATCACACCGGTGCATCATCTGCCCGGCGTTGGCGAAAACTTGCAGGATCATCTGGAGGTGTACGTGCAACATCTGTGCACCCAACCGATTTCATTAAACCCAACAATGAAATTTTGGAAACGTCCTTTTATCGGTTTTGCTTGGCTGTTTCGAAAAGGCCCTGGCGCGTCTAACCATTTCGAGGCTGGCGGTTTCATTCGCAGCAACGAGCAAGTGAAGTATCCAAATTTGATGTTTCATTTTCTGCCAATCGCAGTCCGTTACGACGGCACTGCGCCAGCAGGGGGACATGGTTACCAGGTGCATATTGGACCGATGTACTCAAACTCGCGCGGAAGTCTCAAGGTGACATCAGGAGATGTTCGAGATCATCCAGCATTCACTTTCAACTATTTGTCAACCGATGAAGACAAGCAGGAGTGGGTCGAAGCAATTGCTTCGGCACGAAAAATTTTGAACCAGCCGGCTTTTGCTGCATTTAGTGGTGGTGAGATTTCTCCGGGGTCAGATGTTGCCTCCGACCAACAGGTTCTCGACTGGGTGCGTAAAGACGGCGAGACCGCTTATCATCCGTCTTGCACGTGCAAGATGGGAACCGACGAAATGGCCGTGGTCGACCCAAAGACAATGCGCGTGCACGGCATGCAGGGAGTTCGGGTCGTCGATGCGTCGGTGATGCCCTACGTAACCAATGGCAATATCTACGCGCCCGTCATGATGGTGGCGGAAAAGGCAGCCGACCTGATCTTGGGCAAACAGCCCCTTGCCGCCGAGCAGATCGAATTTTTCCAACACTCGTAGGGTAAATATGGCGCGGCTGGGGTCGCCCTGATAACCTTTGCCGCAGTGATATATCTGACGGGCCTAGCCCCTGTTGGGTCCGTATATATAGGGGAGAACACATGAGTGATTTCGACGAGATCGACCTGGCCAGCCTGTCTGATGACGACTTAGTAGCCCAGATGTACGACGACCTTTACGACGGACTTGGCGAAGAGATCGTAGAAGGCACCACGATTTTGCTCGACCGCAAGTGGAGCCCAGACAAGGTATTGCAACAAGCACTCGTAGAAGGCATGCGCATCGTTGGCGTCGATTTCCGTGACGGCATCTTGTTCGTGCCAGAGGTGCTTCTTGCTGCAAACGCAATGAAAGCAGGAATGAATATCCTGCGTCCGCTGCTTGCCGAGACCGGCGCAGAGTCGGTTGGCAAAGTTGTTGTTGGCACCGTGAAGGGCGACATTCACGACATCGGCAAAAACTTGGTAGCAATGATGTTGGAGGGCGCTGGTTTCGAAGTCATCGACTTGGGAATTAACACAGATGCCGACAAGTTCATTGCAGCATTGGAAGAACATCAGCCAGACATTTTGGGAATGAGCGCGTTGTTGACCACCACCATGCCGTACATGAAGGTTGTTGTCGACACCATGAAAGAGCGTGGAATTCGCGACAAGTACATCATCTTGGTTGGCGGTGCGCCGCTTAACGAAGAGTTCGGCGAAGCAGTTGGTGCGGACGCGTATTGTCGCGATGCAGCAGTTGCGTCCGAGATGGCAAAATCGATGGTGACTGCACGTCGCACACGCACCGCCGAGCCTCCTGGCCCGTCCGTCAACTGACGCTCAAACTGCACGCCAACAATGTCAGTCGATGCTCGCCCTCTGATCATCGCCTGTGGTGCTTTGGTTTCCGAGCTGCGCTCGGTGCTTGAAGCAAATCAACTCACTGATGTCGTAGAAGTTCGGTACTTGCCTGCCAACTTGCACAACCGTCCGGAAGGCATCGTGCCTGCACTTCGCGAACATCTTGACAAACGCGAATCTCGTCAGACATTTGTTGGTTATGCCGACTGCGGCACGGGTGGGCTAATCGATGCAATGCTCGTCGATTATCCGGGGGTGCAGCGCATTGCGGGCGCACACTGTTACGAGTTTTTTGCAGGAAGCAAACTGTTCAACGAACTGCATGACGATCAGCCAGGCACGTTCTATCTCACCGATTTTTTGGCGAAGCATTTCAACGCACTTGTGTGGGAAGGCCTCGGTCTAGACAAGCACCCAGAATTGCGTGATACCTACTTCGGAAATTACACACGAGTGGTGTTGCTGTCGCAGGCAGAGAGCGCTTCGGTGCTTGAAGCCGCAAAGCATGCAGCGGTGCAACTGGGCCTTGCATTCGAGCATCGCCACGTTGGCATCAAGGGTTTAGCAGATTCAATTCCGGTCGCATTCGGCCGAAATGAGACGACGAAAGCGAGTGTGTAGTTGTGGCACGAGGTGGAAACGCAGTAATCATCATTAAGTGGCGTGACATACCCGCCCAGGTGAATGCACAAGTAGGCCGCGACCGACACCAGGTTGTGCTGACGGCAAAATTTCAACGCGCGATAGACCGCGCCAAGCGCAAGGCCCATATTTATACGGCCGAGGAGGACGTAGCGCAATGGACGCGCGAGTCGCTTCCGCTGGAAGGCACGTTGCAAGAGGCCGCTCAGGCGGTAGCCGACCGACTCGAGGTCGAGTACAGCCGCCAACGTTTGGGAGTGTTGGCGTTTGCTGGTGGTTTTGAAAAAGATGTCGAGCAACTAACGGTTGCAGCCAAGGATTTGGCAGCGCTTGAAGAGCTCGAAGAAGACGAAGAACAGTAATTTTCGACAAGAAAGAAAAAACATGACCCATACAATCCTGAGTTCACCAACACGCGAAGTCGTTATCGGCTTCGACCGTCCATTCGTCATGATCGGCGAGCGCATCAACCCGACAGGCCGCAAGATGCTTGCCGAAGAAATGAAAAATGGCGATTTCAGCCGCGTAGAGGCCGACGCATTGGCTCAAGTTGCCGCGGGCGCTCAGATGCTCGACGTCAACGCAGGGATCCCACTTGCCGACGAGCCAGCATTGCTCGCGCGTGCGGTGCAGTTGGTGCAGTCAATCACCGACGTACCGCTTTCAATCGACTCATCCATCATGGACGCACTCGAGCGTGGCCTTTCGGTGTACAAAGGCAAAGCGTTGGTCAACTCGGTAACTGGCGAAGACGAGTCACTGGAGCGAGTGCTGCCTTTGGTCAAAAAGTACGGTGCAGCAGTGGTTGCCATCTCCAACGACGA
>CAZNBF010000044.1:0-7972 GCA_964571325.1 uncultured Acidimicrobium sp. | reverse complement strand
TCGACGGTGACATCATGCGGTCAATCCGTGGCGCTTACACGTTCGACCAAGTTGCAGAAGGCACTCGCGTTTCCTACGACCTCGCTATCGAGCTGGTCATTCCGTTGCCTGGGTTTGTCAAGCGCCGTGCAGAAATGCGAATTCTGAGCACGCTGAAAGAGTTAAAGGCTCAAATCGAATCGTGAAGTTTGCTGCCGGCGTCGATGTCGGTGGAACGAAGTGTCTTGCAGTGCTCCTGGACGAAGGCGGCAACGTGGTTTCGCAAGCACGGATTCCAACACCGCATGCAGATGTGTTGGCCAACAGCATCGTTGATCTCGTTCAGAGTTTGGGTGCGTTTGAGTCACTAGGTGTTGGAGTGCCTGGCCTGATTACAAGCGGTGGCGTTGTTCGTTCCAGTCCTAATATGCCGAGTGCAATCGAATTGCCATTGCGCGAGCAACTTGAGGCTCGATTGAACAACAAGGTCTGGGTAGAAAATGATGCAACGTGCGGCGCACTTGGCGAATGGAAACATGGCGCAGCCGCAGGTTCGCGCGATATGTGGATGGTCACGTTGGGCACTGGAATTGGCGGCGGCCTGGTTTCGGGTGGCGTGTTGCAACGAGGTACGCAGGGTTTCGCGGGCGAGATCGGCCATATGGTTGTCGATCCCAAAGGCCCGCTGTGTCCGTGCGGCAAATGTGGCTGTTGGGAGCGGTATGCATCGGGAAGTGGCTTGGCATTTCTTGGCGGCAGCGATAGCGGCGAAACAGTCATCACTGCAGCTAGAAAGGGCGATAGTGCTGCGGTGGAAGTAATCGATCGTTTCGCATATTGGGTTGCGTTGGGATTGGCAAATCTGGCCAACATCACTGATCCAGACACCATCGTCATCGGAGGCGGTCTTTCACAAGCAGCAGACGTCATCATGTCTCCAATTGGTGAATGGTTCAAAAAGCTGTTGTATGCGCCAGAACATCGACGTCACGCCGCATTGCGTGTGGCAAAACTTGGAGAACAAGCCGGAGCCATTGGCGCCGCATCGCTTGCAACGCTGGAGAACACATATGAATAATAAGTACACGCTTGGTTTGCACGAAGTTGGTAACGGTTGCTTCGCGTATTTGCAGCCCGATGGCGGCTGGGGCTACAGCAACGCTGGTCTTGTCGTCGGTGACGGCGAATCGCTCTTGGTTGACACGCTGTTTGATCTCACACTGACTCAACAGATGCTCGATTCGATGTCGATTGCCACGTCTTCATCGCCAATCAATACGGTCGTTAACACACACGCCAACGGTGATCATTGCTATGGCAATCAACTTGTGCGCGACGCAACGATTATCGCAAGTGCCGCTACCGCGAAGGAGATGGGCGAAGTGCCACCTTCGATGCTTGCTGCGTTAAACAAAGCGCCGGGCGAGGTGGGCGATCTGTTCCGAAGCTTCTTTGGTGATTTTTCATTTGATGAGATCGAATTGGTGTTGCCTACAGAAACCTTTAGTGGCAAAAGAAGCGTCTCCATTGGCGGCAGCGAGGTGCAATTGATCGAGGTTGGCCCAGCGCATACTGCTGGAGACACCATTGCTTATGTTCCCAACGCCAAAACGGTTTACACAGGCGACATTTTGTTTATTGGGGGGCAGCCGATTGTTTGGGCGGGCCCACTGCAGAATTGGATTGCTGCATGCGACGTGATTGTTTCCTTGGATTGTGATGTGGTGGTGCCGGGGCATGGGCCGATTACCGACAACAAGGGCGTGCGCGACGTACGCGATTACCTCTCGTTTGTTTTATCGGAGGCAACCTCTCGTAAGTCTGCTGGTATGGACGCATTTGATGCAGCTAAAGAAATAGCTCGTGAAATTTCTGGCAATAATGCGCTTCGATTCAGCGACTGGAAAGAATTTGGCCGAATCAGTGTCAACGTGGACACGGTGTATCGCAGCCTTGATGCTGCGCATAAGAGCCCCGACGTCATCGAGCAATTCCGACGTATGGCGCAGATCGAATCGAACCACTAATCAATGTCCACGTTTGTAGAAAAGTGCGACGTACTGATCATCGGTGCTGGTCCAGCGGGCCGGGCACTTGCTTTCGAGTTTGCTCTGCTGGAACAAAGTGTGATCATCGTCGACCCAAAGCCATTGGAGCAGTGGAAGTCAACGTATGGAACATGGGTGGACGACCTAGACAATCGAGACGATGCTTCCGAATTGCGAGGATGTTTCCAACGCACTTGGCCACAAGTTCGCGTCGTTGGGAAGCTTGAACATCAGCTATCTCGGCCGTACGGCATCTTCGACAACAGATTGCTGCAGAAGTATCTCTCTCACGATGCTGTGAGTTTCTACAGGGGCGATGTTGTTCGAGTGCAGCAAAGCGACGACAAATTTTTGCAAGTGCACCTTTCAACTAACGAACAGTTCGAAGCGCGCACAGTTTTCGATTGTGGTGGCACGCAATCATCGTTACTCCTTCGCAATAACCAATACACGGGTGGTTTTCAGTCTGCCTACGGTGTGCACACCGAAGCTGTCGGTGCGGTTCAAGCGGATTCATTCACATTGATGGATTGGTCAACACCGCCAGGCGCAAGTGCTAGTCCAGCAACGTTCTTGTACGCGTTCGATTTGGGTAACGGCACTGCCATGGTTGAGGAAACATCATTGGTGGAACGTGAAGCGGTGAGTGATGCTGTGCTTCGGCAACGGCTTGAGCAGCGTTTGGGGCGGGAGTTATCTCAATCGACGCAACAGGTGGAACATGTTCGCATCGCAATGGGCGGTTCTCTGCCATCGCGTTTCGGTCACGTAGTCGGATTTGGTGCAGCAGCCGGTTTTATTCATCCTGTAACGGGCTATTCGGTTGCGGCTTCGTTGCGCGCAGCGCCTCGCGTTGCGCGTGCCGTTTCGGATGCATTGGTACGTGACGAGGGTGTTGAAGAGATTGCGCGCGTTGGTTGGAATGCGGTGTGGCCAACATCGTTCCTCCGCACTCGCGTGTTACACGACTTTGGTTTGGCCGCTCTGTCTCGGTTAACAACCGCCGACATTCAGGTGTTCTTCGACTACTTCTTTTCGCTTCCACAGTCGCACTGGTCTGGTTATCTTCGCATCGATACGAAAGCCCGCGTCATTGCTCAGAACATGACTCGTTTGTTCTTCAACGTGCCGTTGCGTATCAAGATAAAACTTGTGCGCAAATCGCCCCTAGGGCTTATTCGCTGTTTACTTCCCGGCAGATTTTTGTAGCAGTCGCTTCTCGCGAACAACTAGGGCAAACCAGCCACCAATCGCACACATACTGAAAAGCAGCCATTGGCCCACGTATCCAAGGTGTGGCCCGTTTCCAAAAACTGGGGGAGCAATGATTGACAACATCTCGCTGTCTGCTGGATCTGATTGAACCGCTTCAAGATAAACGTCAACGACTGGTGCCGGAAGTTGTTTTGCAAGACGATCAATATCGACGCGCTGAATATCTGTCAACACACCGGTTGCCGAGTCGGACACTGCACCGGTGCGACGCTCCGCACTCAAGCGAATGCGCCCTGTGATTTCGACAACACCCGTTGGCGGCGCTGGCTGTGGCGCATCAAGAGGTACGAAACCCCGGTTGATCAGCACAATTTTGCCGTTATCAATCTCGAGAGGTGTCACAGGGTCGTAACCGGCACGTCCGTCTTGAGAGACATTGACAACATTGACGCTTAATTGCTCAAGGTAGGTTCCCGAAACCGTTGCAAGTCGCCATTGTGCATCCTCGCGATTTGGGTACTGCTGCAATAGCTCGGCTAGGGGCTGTGGTGGCTCGCTGAATCGTAGGATCAATGTTTCATTGAAGGCTTTACGTTCAACGTGGCGGTCCCATTGCCAACTTGCAAGGACGCACATAGTGGCAACAAGCACAACAACTAACGCGTGAATCGCAAGCCATTTCGGTTTAAGAAGAAACTTGTACATGCGCACTACAACCTACAAGCCAACCCAACTAGCCTGCCTGTCTATGCATTCCAATCCTCAAACGGCAACATTGGTCTTTGATGGGGAATGCGTATTTTGCAATGCGTGCGTGCGTTGGATGCAGAAACACATGCGAAATACGCCTGATGTAGTTGCGTGGCAGAAAACGAATGTTCATGAATTGGGTCTCACCGAAGCCCAATGTTCCGAGGCTGTGCAGTGGGTGAGTGGCGATAGGAAGACTCACCGCTCTGGCCATTTGGCTGTTGCGCAATTGGCCCGCGATTCGGGCGAATGGTGGCGTTTTGTTGGCTACCTCATTCCGTTGCCCATCATCACCCAGATTGGTGCGTTGGTTTACAAAAAAATTGCTAACTCTCGACGGTGCGCTGTTCGTTCAACAGAGTAAGTAGCCAATCAAAGGCATCGGTGTCACCACGCCGAAGCTGCGCAAAGCGCAATTCCGTTACATTCTCGATTCTGCAGATCAGTTCGTCAAACGATTCCCACGAATATCCCGTTGCTTTTCGTAGGGCATCTTGTAGTGCGTAACGAGGATTGCTGTCGTATTGCGCAACGAGTTTTTCCACACCGCTTTTCGTAAGAGTTCGTTTTTGTTTCTCTGCCACAATTTTTCGGGCGATATACGGCGAGAAGTAGCCCTGGTATCGGGCTTGAATGTCTGGCAACTTCCAATCGTTGGCAGTAACTGTGCCGCGACAAGTTTGAGCTCCGCATCCGCACCGAAATTCGTCGTAATCGGCAGTGTCGCTCATGGCGTAGTCGTAAGTCAGTTCCTCACCTTTCAACACGTCTCGTATCGTCACAATTTGTGAGGCGTTTCGCATGCCGCAATTGGGTTCACATGAATGATTGATGGTGTCACCGGGCTCGCGTTGCGGAGGGCCCGTTAAATAGGAATCGCGTTCAATTTGAATTGAGCGGCTGCGAACATCGGGTAGTTCCAACGAGAAAGCGGCTGTTGTCAAGATCGGGCCGCCGAACGTTGCGATGTGCGAACCCTTGGGTATTAGTTCGAGCGCGAAACTGCCAAAACCTTTGGGAGGAATCGAACGGGACTCAACGGTCGAAGCAAGCAAATTGTGCATAAAGAACCCCCCGACGCCAAGCGCCACGGTCCTCACAGCGCCAACTCCGCCCGCTGTGGTGGTTTCACCATATCGGGCTGTATCGTTATTGAGGCAACATCGTCTCGGCCTGCTCGGCCAAGGCGGTGGTGCGTAACAGTTGCATCAGGAGAGACCAATTGGTCCGGCAACCGGGGCGAGCCCACGGTGCCACTCACCTTCGGGTGGGGATGTGGCTTTACCTTTTTGGTAAAGCAACGGCCGAGCCAGTTGGGCAAACGAAATGGAATATGCCAATGGCTAGACACGATTACCCAGCAACAGGAGCATGGTCTGTTGGTCTGCCCGTTGGTAATCGGCAGTTCGCAAACTTTCCTTCAGATCGTCCTTTTGCACTTGATGGCGGAAAGCATTTACACAACGTCACCATCGCATACGAAACGTGGGGTTCACTGAACTCCGATGCAACAAATGCAATCTTGTTGTGTCATGCATGGACTGGCGACAGTCATGTTGCTGGCCCTGCACGTGACGGGCATCCAACCCCCGGCTGGTGGGAGGGAATCATCGGCCCAGGTTTGGCAATCGATACCAATAAATGGTTTGTTGTCTGCAGCAACGTCATTGGGGGTTGTCAAGGTTCGACAGGCCCTGCTTCGCCGCACCCTGAAGACGGCAAACCATACGGTTCGCGTTTCCCGGTCATCACTGTGCGCGACATGGTTCGAGCACAGGTGCGTCTCAGCGACATGCTCGGCATTGCTCGTTGGCACAGTGTTGTAGGTGGGTCGATGGGCGGAATGCAGGTTCTGGAGTGGGCAGTCACGTTTCCAGATCGCGTAAAAACAATTATTCCTGTCGCTACATGCGCGCAATCAACCGCTCAGCAAATTGCGTGGGGCGCAATTGGCCGCCGTGCTATTGCGCTCGATCCAAAATGGCGCGGCGGCGAGTATTACGACGCCGAGATTGGTGATGGTCCATGGCAGGGGTTGTCTATTGCGCGCTCGATCGCGCAAGTTACCTTCCGCAGCGACAACGTGTTCACAGAACGCTTCGGTCGCGAACTGGCAGACACCGATGCCGACTACAACGGCTTGGGTTTGTGGGATCGGTTCGAAGTCGAGGGATATTTGGATCATCACGGCGATCGGCTCATTCGTAGATTTGATGCAAACAGCTATCTGATCATTGGAAAAGCAATGGATCTGCACGACATTGCACGCGGTCGTGGAACGCTGGAATCTGCGATTAAACGAATTGCGGCTAAGACGTTAATCATTGGCATTTCAAGCGACATCTTGTACCCCTCGTATCAGCAAAAGCAGATTCACCAGATGCTTACCGAGCAGGGGACCGATTCAACCTATGTCGAAATAGATTCACCCCATGGCCATGATGCATTTTTGATCAACCTTGATCAGGTCGGCGCGCCAATTAGTCCCTTCTTGGAGCAATCCTTTAGCGAGTGATCCGGTCGGAGACGACTGCTGCGCATTTTGAACCAGTTGGTAGCCGCAACATTGCAAGTTTGTCTTCGTTTGACGTATGGGCCATTGCAAAGACGTTTTCAGTGTCATCGACATCAACCCTCTGGCTTTGGTGGGCATGCCCAATGACGCGCCAAGCGCCGCTATAAGCATTCGAGTTTCTCCCTCGAGCGGTAACGAGTACGGCGTTCGATCCAAAGTCGACAACAATCCTCACACGCTTCCAGTTTCCTTCATCATCCATCAACTGCATTCGACAGATACTTCGTTTTCCGTCTTTGGATTCCCAATAGCTGCCGCCTTGGCGCGCAAGTTTCATGAGAAAAAGCATCAATCCAACGAAGAGCAGCGAGGACACGACATTGAGCAGGCTCGACGACACAACTTCAGTATGGGCTGGTGCGGTATCTTGTTCCACGTGGTTCTTGTTTCAATAGGCGTTCTAGCGCTATTCGTTCGGGTGTCGTTGTTGGCGCTGTTGTTCGTTGGCGCGGGTCTTGGCCTCGCGTACCTCACGTGGTGGTTCTGGACAACAGCCCGCCCCGAGTCACCTGCGTTGGCGGCCCTAGAGCTGATGAGTGAGCGCGAGTACATGCAGTTGCCAGATGAAGAGAAGGATGCGTTCCTTGCACCATGGCGTCAATTGCAGCACGTTCAGGCACGCAAGCACTTGACAAAAGTCCAATCTCGACCGAAGCCTCCGCGTCGGTTGGATGCAGACGAGTCACAAGTAGATATTGATCCTTCAGAGGACAATCCTCGGCAGCAAGATTCTCAGAAGCATGCGGCGATAGACCCACTTCTTCGCGGCTAGTCGTCTAGTTTTGTCATATGGCCGGTCAATTCGATCCAACAGAAATGATTGCACGATTTAAGGAGCGGGCCTCGGCCGTTAAGCGTCGGCCGCTTCCTCCAGTTGCTGGCGAAGAAAGGCAAATGTTCCTTAATCAGGCACAGACCGACTTTCAAGACTTTGCAATGATCGGTGATGCAAGCGCCTCAATAGAAGATGGTTTCTTGGTACTGCGCGTCGACTTGCGTCCGCCCGATACCAAAGCGTGAACAGAGTTTCGTCCGCGAGTCGCGCCATCGGTGCGCGCGCACAGATTTTTCCGATTAGTGGCGTTCTCGTTGCAAACCTTGTTTGGGGCATAGGCCCAAGCCTCACATTGGCAGTTGACATGTCAATCAACTCCACAATTTTCTATCGAGTGTTGCTGTGGCCATTCATTTTGTTTGCAATCGTGCTATTCAGAAAAGCGCCACTCAATTTTGAGACACTCAAGGTGAGCATCATCCCTGGAATGTTCTTCGGCGTTTCCACTATTTTTGGCTTCGTCTCATTCCGTACAACTTCAATTGCCAATGCAACCATCATCGGCAGTGTTGCATCTGCAATAACTCTCTTCGTGGCTCCCTTTTTTCTCAAAGAGAAGATCAGTGTTTT
>CAZNBF010000043.1:0-8118 GCA_964571325.1 uncultured Acidimicrobium sp. | reverse complement strand
GCGGTAACCCAGGAGCTGTGCGAGAAATTGTTGGCTAAGGGGCACAACGTTGTTCCACACTTCGCAGCACGGTTGGTTGACGGCCCAGAGCATGCGAAGCAACTCGCAACATGGGTTCGCGAAAAGGGGATTAAAGAGGTTTTCATTATCGGCGGCGACGCCGAAGTGCCACCTCATTACCAATATGCGCTTCCATTCATGAACGATTTCTTGGCGGCCAACCCAGGTGTCGAAACGATCGGTTTCGGTGCCTACCCAGACGGACACTCCACTATCAGTAATTCCGATCTGCACAACGCGGTCATCGAAAAAGAAGCGTTGCTAAAGAAATATGGTGTGAAGGGTCTTGCTTCTACACAAATGTGTTTCGATGCGCCACTGATCATTTCGTGGCTCAAGGGTTTGCGAGCCGCAGGTTTCACCACTCCAATCAACCTTGGTCTTCCGGGCGTTGTTGACCGCACAAGGTTGATGTCGGTAGGCGTGAGGACAGGCGTTGGCCAGTCGCTTCGTTACTTGAAGAAGAACAAGGCGTCGCTGACCCTGATGTTTGCCCCAGGTGGTTACGACCCAACGAAGCTTCTCAATGACATTGCAGCAAAAGCTGATGAATTGAACGTCAGCGGTATTCACTCATTCACCTTCAACTCCACAGCAGACACAGCAAAGTGGGCCAATGCAATTTTGGAGCAAGCAGTATGACCGCAGCAACACAGAGTGACGTCGTCATTATCGGCGGCGGCGTCATGGGTGCGTCAATCGCACTCGAACTATCTAAGGCCGGCCGCAGCGTTGTGGTCATCGATAAGGGCGGCGCTCCAGGCGCCGGTTCCACCAGCGCATCCTCGGCAATCATCCGCTTCACGTATTCCAACTTCAACACCATCTTGATGGCGTGGGAGTCTGCTCAGTATTGGTACAACTGGAATGAGTTCGTAGGAGTGGAAGACCCAGACGGCATGGCCAAGTTCGTCAAGACGGGTTACTTGGTGTTCCTCACCGAAGGCTATGACGGTGTCCGCCAGCGCGAACTGTGGGATCAATTTGGAATTCCTTACGAAGTGCTGAACCCCGAGGAAGTGCGTAAGCGTTGGCCTGCGTTCGAAACAGGCAAGTTCTATCCACCAAAGAGCATTGAAGACCCAGCATTTGCCGATGACCCATACGACCAGCTGTCTGCATTGTTCGACCCTCTCAGTGGTTTCATGGACGACCCGATGTTGGCAACACACAACCTTGCAAACGCCGCAAAGACTTTTGGTGCGGTATTTCACTTCAACAAGGAAGTTGCACAAATCAACACTTCGGGCGGCGCCGTTTCAGGCGTAACGTTGGCAAGTGGCGAAGTATTCAATGCTCCCGTAGTGATTAATGCTGCAGGCCCTCACGCCGCAAAGATCAACAAGATGGCTGGCGTCTACGACGAAATGAAGGTTCATCATCAGCCACTTCGTCAAGAAGTGTTTTCGCCTCCAGCACCAGTTGGTTTCCGGCTCGAAGACAACGCGCCAATCGTTGCCGACCTAGACCTCGGCCAGTACTTCCGCCCGCACATGGGCGACTTGCTCAACGTTGGCACCACCGAGCCAGCATGCGACGAACTGCATTTCATCGATGACGCAGACGATTGGAACGACTCGGTAACGGTCGAGTTCTTCGAGCGAGTGATGTTGCGTTTGGCTCGGCGCTTGCCAGATTTCGGTATTCCACTGAAGTTGTTGGGCATTGGTGCTCTGTACGACGTCACCGACGACTGGATCCCGCTGTACGACAAGTCGAGCCTGAACGGGTTCTTTATGGCCTGCGGCACCAGCGGCAACCAATTCAAGAATGCGCCACTCGTTGGCAAGTTCATGCGCGCACTTATCGAGGCGCAAGAACAGGGCATCGATCACGACGTAACTCCAGTCGAGTTCGTTGGTGAGAACACTGGAAACGCCATCAACCTTTCGGCATTCTCCCGACTTCGCACACAGGCGGTTACTGCCGGAAACGTGATGGGCTAACCTTTCACGCATGCAAACAACGCTGCAGCAACTGCTTGCGACATCTTCGGTGCTCTTGGCGGATGGTGCTACCGGCACCAATTATTTCAAAATGGGTCTCACCTCGGGCGAGCCGCCAGAATTTTGGATTACCGACCATCCAGAACGCGTCACATTGCTCCATCAGCAATTCGTCGATGCGGGTGCCGACATCATTCTCACCAACACCTTTGGCTGTAATCGGCATCGTCTGAAACTGCATAATGCCCAATCGCGCGTGCACGAGTTGGCAAGTGGTGCAGCACGTTTGGCACGAGCCGTTGCCGATGCATCAGCAAGGCCAGTGGTGGTCGCCGGTTCGGTCGGCCCAACAGGCGAGTTGTTCGAACCGCTTGGTGCACTCACTGAGGCCGACGCCATCGACTCGTTTGCCGAACAGATCAGAGGCCTACAAGATGGCGGGGCAGACGTGGTCTGGATCGAGACAATGTCGGCACCCGAAGAGATTCGCGCAGCCGCAAAGGCAGCAATTCTTGTGGGGATGCCTTACGCCGCAACCATGTCGTTCGATACTGCGGGCCGCACCATGATGGGTGTTATGCCAGATGCTCTCGAGGCAATTTTCGAAGGGCTCGAACCGCAGCCACTAGCAATCGGGGCCAATTGCGGCGTGGGTGCATCCGACATTTTGGTTTCCATTTCGCAAATGAGCGCCTTCGATACACCCGTGGTGTCAAAGGGAAACTGCGGCATACCAAAATTTGAGGGAACCACCATCAAATATTCGGGCACGCCCGAACTCATGCACACCTATGCAGCGATGGCCGCCGACGCGGGTGCCCGCATTGTGGGCGGGTGCTGCGGCACTTCTCCCGAGCACCTAGCGGCGATGCGTCGGTCAATTGACGATCGAGTGCCCGCTCCGGCACCGACCACTGCAGAGATCATCGAAAAAATTGGGCCACTGACAAACTCGGCCCCGGGTCAGGCCGACACGTCCGAGCGAGATGCCCGCCGACGCCGTAACAAAGCCGAATAACTGAACTTGTTTACCCTCCGTTAATCAAGTAAGTTTCCCGCAGGCGTCGGGGGACGTTCTCGGACTTAGGTCCGCTTTAACTAATGGGGGAATATATGAATTCCAATGAGTTGGAAACTACGGGTTTTTCCCGCAGGCACTTTATTCAAGGCATCAGTTCTGCGGCCATCGCAGCTGGAGTCATGTCCACCAGTTCGCTGAGTGCACTTGCAGCGCCTTTCGCTGCGAAGCAAGGCGGAACACTCAAGATTGGTGTCGTCGGTGGCGCCAACGACTTGTTTGATGCAAACTACATCGTTGCAAAGGCCGACCAAGCTCGTCTGATGTCGACGTTTGAGACGTTGCTCACATTTAACGAGAAATTTCAGCCAGTGACTGCTAACGGCCTTGCCGAGTCGGCAAAGGCAAATAGCCCAACGAAATACACGATCAAACTGCGTAAGGGCGTGAAGTTCCACGATGGCTCGCTGCTGTCCGCAGACGACGTGATCGCCACGTTTAAGCGCTTGCTTGATCCAGCCCAGAAGACAACGGGTAAGCCACTGCGCACATTCCTCGATCCTTCTGGCCTCGTCAAGATCGACAACCTCACTGTTGAGTTCAACCTCAAGTTGCCGAACGTCGACTGGCTGTCCGTACTTTGCGGATACACCTATGCAATCGCTAAGGCTGGCTACGACGGCAAGACCCAAATTGGTACAAGCGGTTACAAACTGGTCAGTTTCACGCCGGGCCGAGAGAGCGTTCACACCCGATTCAAAGACTATTGGGACGCAAAAAATGTCTACCTTGACGAAGTTCGAATCATTGACTTCGCCGACAAGACGGCCCTTGTCAACGCACTGATTGCAAAACAGATCGACGTCGCAGTCGACATTCCGTTCGAGCAGTTCAAGACACTGAAGTCGAAGAAGTACTTGAATGTTGTGGAGAACTCGGCCGGTGCATGGCTGGCGTTCTGCATGCGTCTAGACATCAAGCCATTTGACGACAACAATGTTCGTCAGGCTTTGCGCATGATCGTAGATCGCAAGCAAATGCTTAACCGAGTACTTTCCGGACACGGCAAGATTGGTAACGACCTCTACGGTTACATTGACGAAAACTACAACGCAAACGACTACCCAGTAAGAAAACAAGATATTGCTGGCGCAGTTGCATTGCTG
The DNA here is from genome assembly GCA_964571325.1 of uncultured Acidimicrobium sp. GTDB lineage: Bacteria > Actinomycetota > Acidimicrobiia > Acidimicrobiales > Ilumatobacteraceae > UBA3006. Next base: position 3,928 of record CAZNBF010000043.1, on the reverse strand, counting down.
AAGAAGTCGGGTTACACCAAGGCCAATCCGTTGCGAGTGGAGCTCACTGCTCCAGACGACACTTCTGGTTTGGTGCTCATGATCCAGACCCTGGCCGAGCAGGCTAAGAAGACGGATGGCGTTGTCATCATCGACGCAAAGGTCATTGACGGTGGAACGTACTGGAGCGCCAAGGGCCAGTACATGAACACCGGTTTTTACACCACGTATTGGTCGGGCCGTTCATACCTCGCGCAGGCAGCTGCATCGATGGATGTGTACCCAGAAACCAAGTTCCCACCTGCCGGAAGCACGTTCCGTAAGGACTACGAATTGGCTTCAGGAACAGTGAACGCAAAGAAGCGTCGTGAGATCGTTGCACGAATGCAAAAAGAAGAGTACGAGAAGGGTGCTTACATCATTCCGTTCTTCAACAACTTTGCCGATGCTTACTCCACCAAGGTGCAAGGCGTCGTGGTGCGTCCAGCGCAGTTGAATATGGATTACTACCAGCACGGGTTCAAGTACATTTCTTTGGCTTAGTGCTTGTATCTCTCAAATAGTCGAACCGCCGTCCACATTTTGTGGACGGCGGTTCTGTAATTAAGGTTGTCTTAGTGAAATTATCAATCGTCAAATTTTTGATTAAACGCGTGCTTCTTGGCGTCCTCACGCTTTTCATCGTTTCGTTATTGATTTTCGGAGTTACACAGGCGCTTCCATCAGACCCGGCAGAAGCGATCTTGGGAAGGGAAGCCACACCAGAGGCTCTCGCTGCTCTGCGAGCCGACTACGGGTTGGACAAGCCATTGATCAATCAATACGGCAGTTGGCTCGGAGGTGTATTGACGGGGGATATGGGTACGTCCTATGCCACCATGACGCCAGTAGGCGAGTACATCAGCCCACGAATAGGAGCTTCATTTTTCCTGTTGTTGATTGCGGCAGTGGGGTCGATTCCGCTTTCGATAATTATCGGTGCCAATGCGGCACTTCGCCGAGACAGGAAGTTTGATACGTCGTCGTCGCTTATTTCATTGATTCTTGCTGCCATGCCCGAATTTGTTGTAGGAACGATTCTGACGGTCATTTTCTCCACAACTATTTGGCAAGTGCTCCCGGCTGTCACATATTTAGAAGTTGGCGCCCCTCCATGGAGCGACCTCAAAGGTTTAACCCTTCCAGTACTCACATTGCTCATTGCCGTAACGCCATATGTTTCACGCGTGATGAGGGCAGCAATGGTTGAGGTGCTGGAAAGCGACTACGTGGAAATGGCTCGCTTGAAGGGCATGGACGAGCGAACGGTTCTATGGCGGCACGCTATGCCCAATGCCGTAGGCCCAGCCTTCCAAGTCATTGCCCTCAATCTTGCCTACCTTGCAGGCGGCGTCATCATTGTTGAGCGGTTGTATAACTTCCCCGGCATCGGAAGCGCCCTTGCCGACGCGGTTCGTTCGAGAGATCTGCCGGTTATCCAGTTTCTTGCGTTGGTTATCGCCGGTGTTTACGTGTTGACTAACTTGCTTGCAGACATTGGCACAGTATTGGTCACTCCTCGTTTGCGAACAAGGTTGTCATGAGCACCGAATCAACCGCAGACCTATTCGTCGACGAGCAGCCACCTGGCCTCATCCGCCAGGCAATGAAGTTGCGTCGTACACAAATCGGGGTGACGCTCTCTTTGTTGCTCATCGCGGTCGCGCTGATCGGCCCGTTTGTCGCACCATTCGGTAGCACCGAATATGTCGACATGCCTAACACTCTGAGTGTTCCAGGCACTCTGCTCGGAACCGACTACTTCGGGCAAGATGTTCTTTCTCGGTTCTTGTTCGGCGGAAGAACGATTCTGATTTTGGCAGTAATTGCAACAAGCATCGGTATCACGTTGGGAACCACGCTTGGTTTGTCTGCCGCGTACCTCAGGGGCCGTTATGACGAAATCATCATGCGTGCACTTGACGTCATTCTTTCGTTTCCACAGGTGCTGCTTTCGCTAGTAGTTATCTCCATGTTCGGACCAAGCAATGTGCTCATCATCTGCACGGTCGGGTTGTCTACAACGCCAAGAATCGCTCGAATCATTCGCGGTGCAGCAATTAGCGTGGTTGAAAGAGATTTCATTTCTGCCGCCGAAGCTCTTGGCGAGACGCGCAAGCGGGTTGTGTTCGCTGAAGTTCTTCCCAACGTCACTTCGTCGTTGTTGGTCGAGATGAATCTCCGCCTCACCTACAGCGTTGGCCTTATCGCATCATTGGCATTTCTTGGCTTTACCCCCGAGCCGAATGCGGCGAACTGGGGACTTATGATTCAGGAAAATCGTGTTGCCCTCACCGAGCAGCCTTGGGGAGTGGTGCTGCCAACAATTGCTCTGGCGCTCATGACCATCGGTACTGGCCTAGTCGGGGATGGGCTTTCACGAGTGTCGGCAGGTATCGATCGTGGGGGCAAAGGTGAATAGCGGCCTGCGCATCGTTGATTTGCGGCTGAATGTTGCAGCAACAGGAAACGACATCGTTGACGGTGTCAATCTCACGATAGAAAAAGGTCGCGTACTCGGGCTCGTTGGCGAATCGGGTTCCGGCAAGACAACAGTAGGTCTCGCCGTGCTGAGCCATGCGCGTCGTGGTGTCGAAATTGCTCACGGCCAAATCTTTTGCGCGGGAACCGAAGTGTTGGGGCTAGATACGGATGCAAAACGCAAGATTCGCGGCGAGCTTGTTTCCTACGTGCCACAAGACCCAGCCTCGTCGCTTAACCCTGCCCTTCGCATTGGTTTGCAACTGATGGAAGTGCTCGAGGTTCACGACTTTGGCGGGTCGTCGGCAGCACGCAAGGCACGAATCAAAGAAATGATGGCAGAAGTTCTGTTGCCCACTGATGACGAGTATCTCGAGCGATATCCGCATCAACTTTCTGGCGGGCAGCAACAGCGAGTCGGTCTTGCAATGGCGTTTGCGTGTCGCCCTTCGGTGATTGTTCTCGACGAGCCGACTACCGGCCTTGACGTTTCGACGCAGGAGCACGTACTCAAGACCATTCGGCAACTGACTCGAGACCACGGTGTTGCCGCGCTGTACATCACGCACGACCTGGCCGTAGTCGCCGACTTGGCCGACGACGTGGCGGTCATGTACGCAGGCCGTGTCGTGGAGCAAGGCACTGTCGCAGAGATATTTGGAAATCCGGCTCACCCGTACACTCGCCATCTCGTCGCCGCTGCGCCAGATATTGCCGGGAAGAAACAGATCATTGGTCTTTCCGGAAGGGCTCCTTCACCAGGTAAGAGGCCGCAAGGGTGCGCATTTGCGCCACGTTGCGAACTTGCTTCCCAAGAGTGCACAGTCGCTTTCCCATCGATGGTGAGCGTCGATGCCCAGCACACCGCTGCGTGCATAAAGATTGGCAAACGCGCCGAAGCGGTGTCGGTGAAGTCGGTTATTTCTGCGGAAACCAAGCAAGGCGATGCGATGGTGGATGTGAAGGGTGTATCTGCCGGTTATTCCGGCAATGTCGTCGTTCATGATGTGTCGTTTACCGTTCGCAAGGGTGAGTGTCTGGCATTGGTGGGCGAATCTGGTTCCGGCAAAACCACTATCTCTCGAGCCATCGGCGGTCTGCATAGGGAATGGACGGGGTCGATCCTCCTCGAGGGCAATCCTCTGAAGACCATGGCTAGGCAGCGTTCAATTGCCGAACGACTGAGCATTCAATATGTGTTTCAGAATCCGTACGGATCGTTAAACCCACGTCGCACCGTGGGGGATTCCATCGCGCGTCCGTTATTGATCGATGGAAAATCAAAAGTTGATTCGAGAAAGTTGGTGCTCGAAGTTCTCGACAAGGTCAATCTGCCCAACTCGTATGCCAATAAGTATCCCGATCAGTTGTCGGGCGGCGAGCGCCAGCGCGTTGCTATTGCCCGCGCACTAGTAAGCAACCCGCAAGT
>CAZNBF010000042.1:5931-8313 GCA_964571325.1 uncultured Acidimicrobium sp. | reverse complement strand
TGCTTGGTACTCCGCGCTCTTCTGCAACCAACTCGTACATCAACAACAAAATTGCTGCTGTGGAGTTGATGGTCATGGATGTGGTGACTTTGTCCAGCGGCAAGTCGGCAAGCAACGTGCGCATGTCGTCGAGCGAGTCGATTGCTACGCCAACTTTTCCAACTTCACCTGCAGCGCGAGGATGATCGCTGTCGTAACCCATTTGCGTTGGCAAGTCGAACGCACAACTGAGGCCTGTCTGGCCGGCCTCGAGCAAAAACTTGAATCGTTGATTGGTGTCGGCAGCGCTGCCGAAGCCCGCATATTGGCGCATTGTCCACAGGCGATCGCGGTGCATTGTTGGATAAATGCCGCGGGTGTATGGCGCCTTGCCGGGGGCACCCAGCTGGCTTTGGGTATCGAAGCCGGCCAACGATTGGTCGTTGTACAGCGGCTCGACGGTGATCCCAGAGTCGGTTTGGCGGGGTGAGGGTGTTTCGGCCATTGGTACAGGCTACGAGATATGGGCCGCTTGGACGCATGGCTAGCCTTGCCATATGGCCATCACCGAACAGCACACCAAGATGATTGACGGCGTTGAACTGACGCCAAAAGCCGTTGCCGCAATTGGCAGGCCCACCTACGACAACGTTGAAGACGAGCGAAGGGCGCGCAAGGTTGGCCTTGCAGCTGCACTGCGCGTGTTTGGACGACTGGGATACGGCGAAGGCGTGGCCGGGCACATCACGGCGCGCGACCCGGAATTTACCGATCACTTTTGGGTGAACCCATTCGGCAAAAGTTTCCGCCACATGAAGACAAGCGACTTGATCTTGGTTAATCACGCAGGCGAAGTGGTGTACGGCAGCCAACCGGTGAACCGCGCAGCATTTGTTTTGCACGCGGCAATCCACAAGGCGCGCCCCGACGTGATTGGTGCGGCACACGCTCACTCCACCTACGGCAAAGCGTGGTCCACGCTTGGGCGCAAGCTCGACCCAATTACGCAAGACTCGTGCATCTTTTATGACGACCACGTGCTGATTGCCGAGCAAGGTGGCGCAGTGGTATTCGAGGAAACCGCGGCAGAGGAAATCATCTCCAAGTTCCCAACAGGCAAAGCAGCCATTCACCAAAACCACGGGTTGTTTACTGTTGGCACAACGGTGGAGGCTGCAGCGTTTTGGTTCATCACGATGGACCGCAGCTGCCAAGCACAACTGTTGGCTGAGGCCGCTGGCACGCCGAAACTGATCCCCCACGACATGGCGCTGTACACGCAGCAACTGACGGGCTTCGCCGACGCAGGTTGGTTTCAGTTTCAACCACTGTTCCAAGAAATTTGTGCGTCAGACCCCGACTTGTTCGAGTGAGTAACGCAACAACAAATAATTCCGCCAAAAAACAGATTGGCAATTTGCCGCCGGAAGTCTTTTTCATCTTCTCGGCGTCCGCGCAATACCTTGGCGCGATCATCGCCGTTAATTTGTTCGATCAATTGGCGCCAGCCAGCGTGGCGTGGTTGCGAGTCATTGCTGCAGCGCTCATTTTGTTGGTGTTTTCCGCACCGCGCCTGCTCAAACACGGCAGATGGACGCGCGCAGAGTTGTTGTCGGCCGCAACGTTTGGCATTGCCGTTGCATTCATGAACCTCACCTTTTATCTTGCGATCGACAGGCTGGATTTAGGTAAGGGCGTAGCAATCGAGTTCATTGGCCCAATCTGCATTGCCGCATGGCAAACAAAAACGCGGCGCAACGCCGCCGCGCTTGGCCTTGCAACGTTGGGCGTTGTGGTGTTGTCGGGGCTCGAGCTTGGAAGCGAACCACTTGGGCTTCTCTACATATTCCTGGCATCGGCTTGTTGGGCCGCGTACATCGTGATTGGCTCCAAAGTTGCGCAGCTCGACCGCGGTGTTGCCGGGCTTGGCGTTGGCCTTGCAATTGGCGCAGTAGTCATCGCGCCTTTCGGCGCCGCACAAAGCGGCCCTGCATGGTCGTCGCCTTCAATTCTTGGTTGGTGTTTACTTGTCGGGCTTTTTTCCAATGCGCTTGGTTACGGCATCGAGCAATCGATCATGCGCAAAATACCTGTGCGACGATTTTCTGTTTTGCTTGCGTTACTGCCCGTAACTGCAGTGGTGTTCGGTTTCTTTTTTCTTGATCAAAAACCAACTCTCATCGAATACATGGGGATTTCCCTCGTGCTACTTGGCGTTGTCGTGCAACAACGTGATGTGTTACCAAGCGTGAGCGAGACGGCCTAAAGCCTGCCCTCTTCCTGCTGATTGTTATCGGTAGACTGTTATTTAAGCGGGCGAGGAGACCAACTTCAGCATGCGCATACCCCCCAAAATTTCTGCCGCTATTGGCATTGTCGTCATCAGCATGGTGGCGGCGCTTG
>CAZNBF010000042.1:0-5831 GCA_964571325.1 uncultured Acidimicrobium sp. | reverse complement strand
CCCAAAATTTCTGCCGCTATTGGCATTGTCGTCATCAGCATGGTGGCGGCGCTTGTGCCAAGTGCGGTGGTGCGCGCAGACGACGGAATGTTGCCGAACGCCATTGTGGTGAACGGTCGTGGTTACGGCCACGGCCGCGGCATGAGCCAATACGGTTCGTACGGGTGGGCAACCACCTACGGATGGTCGTGGCAACAAATACTCGACTTTTATTACGGCGGCCCAACCGGCAACGTCATTGCCCCACTGTCTAACCCCGGCCAAGAAATGACGGTGTGGTTGAGCGCCATGAACAACGCGCAGACGGCGGTTGTTGCCGACGCGGGCAACGCAATTTTTGTGCAAGACCCAGCGCCAGGCCGCACCTGGGTGTCGCTTGTTGCACGCGAGATTTCACAGCGCGTGTATCGCGTGTGGGGCTCGATGGAACGCAAATGCCCAACCAGCACAACCGACCCAGGCAGTGAAGGTTTCACTGTTGTTGCCGACGTGGCAACTGTTGCATCGTTCACCACTACCACAGGTGCCGACCCGGCCTCTGCAGCTTCAACTGCAATTGGACTGTGCGAACCACGCACCAACGGACGAAACAAAATTAGGTATTACCGCGGCGAAATCAGAGCGGTGAATAACACCAAAGGCGAAAACCGAACCATCAATGCCCTGCCGATTGAAACGTATTTGCGTGGCGTTGTGCCGCGCGAATCGCCGGCCGAATGGGGTGCTGCTGCGGGCGGCGCCGGCATGAACGCACTTCGAGCACAGGCGGTTGCGGCCCGTTCGTATTCGGCAACAGAAAACCGTTACACGGGCCTTGCGCGCACGTGCGACTCGCAGGACTGCCAGGTGTACGGCGGCGCAATGCTGCGCGAGTCGCTTAATTCCACACCTATTTCGCTCGAGCACCCATATACCGATCAGGCAATTGCAGAGACTGCCGGTTTCGTGATGATGACACCGAAGGGAACGCCTTCGCGAACCGAATTCACCAGCAGCAATGGCGGCCGAACAGCGGGCGGAACGTTCCCCGCGCAAGTTGATGCAGGCGACTTGGCAAGCGACCCCGTCAACTCGTTGATGGTATGGACACGAGTAATTTCAGCCGCGCAGTTCATGGCCAAATACCCGCAAATTGGCACGCTCACTTCGGTTGTCACCACGCACGACGGCCTTGGTTCCGACTGGAATGGATATGCAACCAGCGTTGCAATCAATGGCACCGCATCCACAGTGAATATCAGCGGCTGGACATTTAAAACAACGTTCGACATCCCGGCACCGTGGTTTGAAACAACCGGCGTGTCGGGCGCGCCATACGACGCAGCACCAGTGGGTTCGTTCCTGTTTATAGGCGACTCGGTTGGCGAAAGCATTGCCAGCGCATTTGCTGCTGTGATTACGCCCGCATACCCCACCATGAATTATCAGGCGCTATCGAACCGCTGCATGGTTGGCCCAAGCTGTGTTGCGACATCGGTTGGCCAGCCCGACGCGCTTGGCGTTATCAATGCGCTTACTCCCGACAAGTACCCGAATATTGCCATCGTGCAACTTGGCTACAACGACGACCCAAACACGCTGCAGCAAGACGTAGACCAGGTGGTGAACGCACTGAACGCGCGAGGTGTGCAACGCATCGTGTTTATCAACCTCTCTACTCGCCGCACTTCGCGCGACTACAGCCTGTCCAATGCCGTTTTGGCAAACGCCGCCAACGTGTACCCCAACGTGACAGTGCTCGACTGGAACACTGCAAGTTCGGCACCAACACAATCGCGCTGGTTCAGCGATGACGTGCACCTCACCAACACCGGCAAAGCTGAATTTACGTTGTTCATTCGCGCACAGCTAGATGCATTGCGCGCGCAAGGCATTATCACTAACGGCGTCGCAACCATTTTGCCGCTTGGCACCCCAATGGCCCCGGGAGACCGAGGCGACAACGTGAAAGCGCTGCAGACTGCGCTGAACACCTACCTCAACTTGCCAAAGAAAAAGCGCATTGCGGTTGACGGCATGTATGGCAAAGGCACAGTGAGGGCAGTGCAAACCGTTGAGACTAATAATGCTCTTGCGATAGACGGCGCGGCAGACGATGTTGTGCTTTCATTGCTGGGCATCGACAGCTCGACCATCGTGTTGAAGCAAGGTGCAAAGCACGCAAGCGTCAAGACTGCACAAACCGCACTTGGCCGCGTGATGAACGTGAAACTGCGGGCCGATGGCGACTATGGCCCTGCCACAACCAGGCTGGTGAAGCGCTTCCAGAAATCAGTTGGTTTCAAACAAACTGGCGCAATTAACTACCAAACGTGGATTGCGCTACTTAGCGCTTCAGCGCAGCGCTAAACCGCTCTTCCCACGCCGCATCACTGACCATCAGCGGATACGCCGCGCGGTACTCGCGCTTCAAACGGTTGTACGACGTTGCGATGCGCACGATCGAGCCCGCCACTTCGCCAAGCAGCTTCCAGAATCGTTTGGTGTCGCGCTGCACCACGTAGCCATCGGCAATGCGGTCGTGGCGGTACAAAATGCTGTTGCGCAAGGTGGCGACGCCCACCGCACGCGCATCGATTGGGCCAATGCCGTGACGGCGCAGGCGCAGCGGCCGAGGAATGATGTAGCCGCCAACAAGCAGCAGCGCAAACAAGAACCCAAATGCGCGCAGCACTTTGTGGCGCGGTTGGCGTGGCGCAATGTTCAGCAAGTCGCCCGTTAAAGGTTGCGGGCGCTCCTCTGCGCAAACGCGCAGCTCGTCGTGCAGTGCGGCGTGGTCGATCTTCATCCACACTTCGGGGCCGGCAAGAAACGCGTTCAGCCCTTTCAGCATGTATTCGGTTGAGGCATAACGCATGGAGAACAAGTTGCGGAAACCGAACGACGCGAAGCGGTAGGCCAGGTTCCACCAATGATGTTTGTCGAACACCAGCGTGTCAACAAGTGCCAAGTTGCGCGACTCGTAATACAACGAAGACGGGTTGTTCTTCAAGCCGAAATCGGCATGCCAAACAATGACTCCGTTCAGTGTGATGGAGTGTTTGCCGGTGTGCATCAAGCCGAAGCCAACGTCGTCGCCGCGCACAAACACGGGCAGCGGGTTGTCTTTGGTGATGTTGATCGGAAACGCGGTGTACCACCACGCTGTGTAATCAAACGGAATTTCGGGCGCGTCTGTGATGGCAAGCTCGCGCGTGCGCAAGTCGTCTTCGCGGCCAAGGGCCTGCAGTGGGTAGATAGACCTAAACGAATACTCGGAGCCGGCCTCGAACTGCAGCCATGGGCGCTCTTCGCTCAGCATTGCGCCGTGCACGCACAGTTTCGGGTCGCGCGCAAATGCAAACAGCGCCATAGTCCGAACCAGCGCCTCGGGCTCGAGTGTGATGTCATCGTCCATGAACAACACGTGCGTTGCCCACCCTTGCTTGCGCAGTTCCATCAAGCCGCGGGCGAAGCCGCCAGCGCCGCCCAAGTTGCCGTTTGGCACCACTTGCAGCGGTGCATTTGGTGCGGCATCGAACGTGACGTTTTGTGCGTTGTCCACCACGAACACGCGCAAGCGCCCAGTGAGCGCGGCAAGTTCGGACTCCAGCTGCAGCACGTTGTGCACAGTTTTTCGCACGTACTCCTGCCTGTTGAACGTGGTGATGGAGAGCGACAGTCGAACATCGTGCGCGGGCGCATCGCTGGTGATCCACTGCCCGCCCGTCATGCACACCTCGCCGCCATCGGCGCGTACACGAACGAAGTAGGTGCCGTGCTTGGATGTTTGCAGCGGCTCTAGCGGCAGCACAACGCTTGTTGGTGCGCCCTCGCCACGCGGCAGCGACGCATGCGCCACCACTTCCTCGCGCGCGCCGGTTACCGCAACCACTTCAACGACGCCGATGCCCGACGCACGAACCTCTACCGACAGTTGATTAACCGTTGAGATGCGGCGCCAGCGGCCGGCAGCAAACACACCGAACGAGGTGTCGAACGAAACCTGTGCGCCGCTTGCCAGCACCACGCCGTCGGCAACAACGCGCGATTCGCCAACCAGGCGCGCGTACAACAGCGGTTCTGCGGTTTCTGGCTTGGGCAACGTAAGCCGTTGCAACATTTGCGTCATGCCACGCCAATTGGGTCGGTAAAGAACGAAGGGATCTCGCTGCCGTCGGCCATTGCCGAAAGCATGCCGCTCGCGGCCTGCAGCGCCTCGTGAATAGTGACGTCCATGTCGAGATAACGATAGGTGCCAAGCCTGCCCAGGAACGTGACATTGCGTTCGTCACGTGCCCGTTGCACGTAGTTCAGCAACTGATCTTTTTCTTTCACCAACCGAATGGGGTAATACGGCGTGTCGTTTTCTTCGCACAACCGCGAATACTCCCGGTACGTCACGGTTTGTTCGTGTGTTTCCCACGGAGCGAAATGTTTGTGCTCGGTAATTCGTGTGTACGGAACATCCACGTCGCAATAGTTGAGCACTGGGCAACCTTGGAAGTCGCCATCGTGCACTTCTTTCACGAAATCAAGCGTGCGGTAACCCAAACGACCATGCTCGAAATTGAAATACGCATCGATTGGGCCAGTCCAGACCACGTGATCGAACGAACCAGATTGTGATTTGTTGAAACGCGTGTTCAGGTGCACCGTGATGTTGGGGTGATCCAGAATTGCTTGCACGATTGGCGTGTAACCGTTGCGCGGTATTGCCTGAAACGGATGATTGAAATACGAATCGTCTGCAGTGAAGCGCAGTGGCAACCGGGCCAAGATGCTGGCCGGCAATTCGGTTGGGTCGACCCCCCACTGCTTCTTTGTGTAGCCGGCAAAAAATGCTTCGTACAATTCGCGGCCAACAAAACGCAGCGCCTGATCCTCAAACGAAACAGGGTTCGTGATTGTTGCGTCGGCCTTTGACGTAACAAACGCTTCAGCCTCTTCGGGGGTGAACTGGGTGCCGAAAAAATCGTTGATCAGCGTGAGGTTCATGGGCATCCGGTACATGGTGTCGCCCACCATTGCGCGAACCGTGTGTCGGTACGGCATCATTTCGCCAAAGCGGTTGATGTAGTCCCACACGTGTTGGTGCTGCGTGTGGAAAATGTGCGGGCCGTACACGTGCACCATCACATCGGTTTCATCGCGGGCGGTGAAGCAGTTGCCGGCCACATGGGGCCTGGTGTCGTACACGGTTGCGGTATGCCCCGCCTCGGCCATCTGGCGGGCCACCACAGCGCCTGAAAATCCTGCGCCAACGATGGCAAACGACCGTGACACCACGGCTAAATACTAGTTACTTAGTGGGAAAGCCAAGGGGCGCAGGCACCCTCAAGATCGCGCACTTCGATTCGGTCGCGGTTGGCATACGTCACGTGATTGTTTGGATCCGGACGCAATTTGAAGGTGCGGAACGTCATTTCCGTGGTGTCAATGGCAAGGATTCGGCCACTGAGTGAATCGCCAAGACCCAACAACACCTTGATGGTTTCGAGCGCCTGAATCGACCCAACGATTCCTGGCAGCACGCCCAACACGCCGGCTTCTGCACAGCTTGGTGCAAGCTCTGCTGGCGGCGGCTCGGGCACCATGTCGCGATAGGTGGGGCCCGACTTTGGATCGAACACCGTCACCATTCCTTCAAAGCGGAAGATGGAACCGTGCACCACAGGAATGCCAAGTTTGATACTTGCATCGTTCAGCAAGTAACGGCTTGGGAAGTTGTCGGCGCCGTCGACGATGACGTCGTAGCCCTTAATGATCTCCATGATGTTGCTGGCATCCAAACGCGTGTCGTACGTAATCACTTTGACGTCGGGGTTCAGCAAGTTGAGCGTCTTTTTTGC
>CAZNBF010000041.1:0-8629 GCA_964571325.1 uncultured Acidimicrobium sp. | reverse complement strand
TTGAAGTCTTGACGCTGCACCTGAATCATGCGCAACAGGCGTTCCAGCATCTTGAACTCTTTGCCTTCGCGCAACGAAAGCTTCGCCACATCGATGCGCAACTTCGTGGGTGCAGCACTTTGGCTTTGGGTATCCCCTTCGCGCTGCTTGTCTCGCGGAAGCAACTGGTCAACCGTTACGCCATAAAAGTTGGCGAGGCGCTCCAGGCGAGGAACCGAAATCATTCGTTCACCGCGCTCGTAAGCGCCCATAACCGAAGCCTTGAATTCTTGATGAGTGGCGCTTTCAACCTCGCTGAGCGACAACTTCTTTTGCTGGCGAATTTGGCGAAGCCGTTCGCCAACTAAGCGAGCAAAACTGAGTTCATCGAGTGATTCGTTTTCCGATGTACTCATTGCGACTCCCTGCCGGCCCTCACCATGAGTGCACCAGCAACTATTGCAGCAGTTTCTGCTCGCAAGATGGATTCCCCAAGCGAAACAGTTGGCACTTGGGTGGTGAGTTCGTCAGTCGCAAAACCACCCTCTGGCCCTATGACCACAATGCGATGTTCCCGCGAGATTTCAACTCCGCCCGGTTCGGCAATTGCGCAACCAGGCATGGCCAAAACATCGGCCAATGCAGTGATTGAGTGAATTGTTGGAAGCCATGTCCTGCGACTTTGCATTGCTGCCTCGCGAGCAATTTTGCGTAAGCGCTCTTCGTTCTTTGCTGCGCGTGCGTCATCCCATTTCACCACGGAGCGACGTGTCGGCGCGAGTGGAATGATCTGATCAATTCCTAACTCGGTGAGTTTTTGCACAATCACCTCAGGCTTTTCGCCCTTCACGGGCGCAAACGCAACAGCGAGCATGTGCTTGCGTGGAGCCGACGTAAACACTTCGCTCAGAGGGTGAAGATCGCCATGCCTGTCCAACTTGGCGGTAATCCAACTGCCTCGGCCATCGCACACCGACACCACATCGTGCTCGGTAATGCGCAGAACCTTCAGCAAGTGATGTGCATCATCTTGTTCAAGGACGGGAGAAGCAAGCGAGTTAATAAACACATGCGCAGATGATTTGCGCAAGATATCCATCATGAAAATGCTGACTTTATTTTCGACTTCAGGCCGCCATCATGGGTAGCGACTTGCTCACCGCGACTTTCGGCGAATTTGCGCAACAACTCACGCTCGGCATCGTTGAGTTTCGTTGGAACAGCGACCACGATTCGAGCGCGCAAGTCTCCACGTCCGCGTGAACGTCCACCTTGCGACAATCGAGGAACTCCACGACCCTTCAGCACAAATTCTCGGCCATGCTGTGTTCCAGACGGAACATCGAGCACTTCGTCGCCATCGAGTGTTGGTAATTGAATTGTTGCGCCGAGTGCCGCTTGTGCAATGGACACTTCAATGTCTGCAACCAAGTCGTCTTCTTCGCGCTGATACATGTTGTGATCGGCAACGCGCATATGCACGAAGAGGTCGCCTGCGCTTCCGCCACGTTGCCCAACAGCACCCTTGCCTGTTAGTCGCAGTGTTTGACCGCTATCGATACCGGCAGGAACTTCGATTGGATATGAAACTTCCTTAATGATGCGACCCTCGCCCTTGCACGGTACGCATGGCGAAGCAATGCTCTGGCCCGTTCCACTGCAGCGATGACACGCCTGTGCAGTAACCATTTGGCCGAGCATGCTCTGACGAACTCGTCGCACTTGTCCAGCACCATTACATTCGCTACAAGTTGTTGGCGATGTTCCAGCCTTTGCACCCGATCCTGCGCAGTCGTCACAACGAACTGCGGTGCGAGCTTTCACCGTTGTCTGGCAACCGAACACCGCTTCTTCAAAGGCAATATCGGCAACTGTTTCAATGTCCTGTCCGCGTGGCGGACCGCTTGGGCCACGCTGGCCACCTCCAAATGGTGACCCTCCGCCAAAGAATGCTTCAAAGATGTCGCCGAAACCGCCAGCGCCACCAAATGGATCTCCACCACCACCCGATCCACCGATACCTGCTTCACCAAACTGGTCGTATCGCGCTTTCTTCTCGGGGTCTGAAAGCACTTCATAGGCGCGCGACACTTCTTTGAATTGCGCCTCTGCTTCTGCGTTTCCGGGGTTGGCATCTGGATGCAACTCGCGAGCGCGCTTGCGGTACGCCTTCTTTAATTCGTCTGGGCTTGCTGCGCGCGACACGCCAAGCAATGAGTAAAAATCGTCAGCCATCGCTCGCCTCAGCTATCCGCAAGTCTGCGACCGAGACGATCGCTCACCACTTCAACAGTTGCTAACGCTTGCGGATAGTTCATGCGTGTAGGCCCAAGAATGCCAACGGTTCCAAGCGTGGTTCCATCTGCAATTACTGGAGCAAGCACAACCGAACACGCGGCAAGTGGTTCCACACCGTGCTCTGCACCAATTGCCACCGACAACCCGCGGTTCAACATGTCGCGTACGAGCGACACCATGACAAATTGTTGCTCAAGCGTGTGCAAAACCGATCGAACGATTTCAACAGCGTCAAATGCCTCGGCCATTGCAGATGCACCACCAACGAATACCGACTCGTCAGTTCGTCGACCGCTCATCGCTGCAAGTACCTGCTTAGCCAACGTGTCGATAACGACATCACCAGTTGACGCAGTATGCGACATGTCGCCAAGCGCCTTACCGACCATCAAACGAGAAAGATGCGCAGTAGCGCGCTGCATTTCATCTTCTGAAATGGTGGTTGCAAGTTCAATCGGTTCACTTTCAACTGCACCGTTTGACAACACCACTACCGCTGTAGCCAAGTGCGCCGACAGACCAACCAGTTGCACGGACCGAACAACGGCAACTTCTTTTTTTGGACCAAGCACAACTGCTGCATAGTTCGTCATTTGAGCAAGCAACGTGCTGGTTCGTTGCAATGTTTCCTCAAGCCTGCCCGTTGCGGTATCGAAGAACTCGCCGACTTTCATTTGATCTGCAACACCAAGCTTTCCATTTGGTGTGAGGTGATCGACGAAAAATCGGTAACCCTTGTCTGTAGGGATTCGACCTGCAGAAGTGTGCGGCTGCGCAAGGTACCCCTCTTGCTCAAGAAATGCCATGTCGTTGCGAACTGTTGCCGAGGACACCTGCACTCCGTCTGATGCGGCAATGTGAGACGAGCCAACGGGTTGCGCCGTGGCGATGTACTCCTCAACTACTGCGCGGAGAATGGCTGTTTTACGGTCGTCAAGCATGTCGGGATCCCTCTCAGGATACCGATAACTGCTTATAGCGAATGAGCGATTCTTGACGCTCTGCCGCGTGGTCCACGATGGGCTCGAGATACGGGTTCAACAGACCCGCAAGCCACGGGGCGTGCACCACGTCATTAGGCGTTTCGGCAAGCTCGGGAATCCAGGTGCGCACATACGTACCATTGGGATCAAACTTTTCGCCTTGTGAGATCGGGTTGAAAATTCGGAAGTACGGCGACGCATCTGTGCCGGTTCCTGCAGTCCACTGCCAACCATGTTGGTTAGAAGCGATATCGCCATCGACTAAATGCTTCATGAAATACTTTGCGCCCCACTGCCACGGCAAATGCAAGTCTTTCACCAAGAAGCTGGCCACAATCATGCGCACACGATTATGCATCCACCCTGTTGCAAGTAGCTGCTTCATTCCTGCATCGACAATTGGGTAACCCGTTTTGCCCTCACACCACAACGCAAACCGTTGATGAGCGCGTTCGTCGGTGTCGACCACAATTGAATCCATCTTGCGCTGCAAGTTTTCACGAACCGTTCGAGGCTGATGAAACAATACATCGGCATAAAACTCTCGCCATCCGAGTTCGCTTCGAAACACTGCATGTGCTTTTGTCTCGTTCAACTCGGCAAGCAACGAACGCGAATGAATTACACCGAAACGTAAATATGGTGAAAGCTTGCTTGTTCCTAATACATCTGGGTTATTCCGTGTCTCGTTATACAGATCAAGCGCCGTGTCGCGGAAGTTTTCCCACACCTTCCACGCTGCATCTTCACCAGCTTCAGGCAAGTTCGCAGCACAAGGTGGGTCTTGCGGAATTGATTCACTCGCAATTTCAGGAGCACCACTCCACTGAACCGATGGTTTGGCAAATGGCGCCGGCCATCCGTGTTGCATCCAAATTTTTGAAAACGGTGTGAACACCGCGTACGGGGTTCCATCGCCCTTACGCACTACGCCTGGTTCAACTGCATATGGCGAACCGACTTGTTCAAAGGTGATGCCATTCTTTGCTAACGAGGCCGCAACTTGTTCGTCACGCTGCATTCCATACGGTGCGAAGTCCTTCGCACACACCACGCGCTCTGCACCTGCCTCACTGCATACCTGAGCTACAACTTGCTCTGGATTACCTGTGCGCACAACAAGGGCGCCACCCATCGATTCATTCAGCGCACGCAAGTTGCGAAACAAGAATGCAAGTCGCGGTGCTCCTGATGTATCAAGGAATCGCGGATCAAGCACAAACAACGGCACGACCTCCCCGAGAGCCGCAGCAGCACATAGTGCTTCGTTGTCAGAAAGTCGCAGATCTCGACGAAACCACAGCACCGATTTAGGCATGTTCTATATCTTTCACCCAGATCCACACGAACATGAAGACGGCCGCTATCAAAGTGATAATTCCCCCATAGGCCAACGACCACGAGACACTCACGTAGTCGGCAACCCAGCCAGTAATTGGTCCACCAATTGGCGTGCTGCCCAGAAATGCAACTGCGGTTAACGCCAACATGCGACCCCGCATATCTGGTGGAGCTTCTTGAGTAATGATCGTGTTAGCGCCGGCAATCATTGCCGCACCGCCAGCGCCCAAAGGTATTGCCCACACATACGCAACCCACACGTTTGGGGCAATGGCCATTCCAACATTGGCAACACCCAACATCAATGCAGCACCAGCAACCCACGTGTATGTAGTCAAATGCAACCTGGCTGTTGCCAAGGCGCCGATCAAACTTCCAATACTGGTTACCGCTAACACCCACCCGAAGTATTCGGCATTACCCCATTGCGTGTCTGAAAGTTTTGGCAGCGATACGCCGTAATTGAATGCAAATGTGCTGACCAATGTAAAAACAATAAACAGCGGATACAAGCGCGGATGAGTGCGAACGAAACGAATTCCGTCACGCACCGGCGTTCCTCCTGCGGGTCGAGGTTCAGGCGTAAACATCTCCGACTTTCGCAACCCCACCACCCCGTACAGCATGAACACATACGAAAGTCCGTTGATGATGAATAGCCAACCCGTGCCGAATGGACCAACAAGCGTTGCCGCAAGTGCAGGTCCAAAAATTCGTGATCCGGTCATGACTGCAGTGTTCAACGACATGGCATTGCCAATTTCATGCGGCGGAACGAGCTCGGTAACCAAACCTCTGCGCGACGGATTATCAATAGCGCCAATAACTCCGAGAAGACCCGTCAATACAAACACCAACTCAACGTTGATGACACCGGCAACATCACATACGCCCAACACAATTGCCTGCAGCGCCAACAGCGATTGCGTGATGATTGTCGTGCGACGGCGATCGAACCTGTCGGCAAAGGCCCCAGCCCATGCACCAAGCAACAACATCGGCAAAAACTGCAATGCTGCATTTATTCCAAGATCAACCGAACTTCCCGTTAATCGGTACAGCAGAAAAGACGTGGCCGTGAGTTGCAACCACGAGCCAATATTTGAAAACAGCAACCCTGCAAAGAACAGTCGAGCATTGCGATTGCTCAACGAACGGAACATTCCTCCGCGCTTTGCTTCGCCTACCTCAGTCATCGAGTTTTAGAGCAGAGATGAATACGTCGCCGGGAACTTCCACGCGACCAATTGACTTCATCTTTTTCTTTCCCTCTTTTTGCTTTTCGAGCAACTTGCGCTTACGCGAAATGTCACCGCCGTAACATTTTGCGAGCACGTCCTTACGTTTTGCTTTCACCGTTTCGCGGGCAATGATGCGACCACCAATTGCAGCCTGAATTGGCACATCAAACATTTGCCTAGGAATGAGTTCGCGCAATTTTCCGCACATGCGGTTGCCATAGTTGTAGGCCTTGTCGCGGTGAACAATGGTGCTGAACGCATCGGCTGGCAGCGCATTCAGCAAAATGTCTACTCGCACCAAATCGCTCGCGCGATACCCCGCAAGTTCGTAATCCAAACTGGCGTAACCCTGCGAACGGCTCTTCAATTGATCAAAGAAATCAACCACAACTTCGGCAAGTGGCATGGTGTACTGCATGTCCACACGCTCTGGAGATAAGTACTCCAGCTTGATCAGTTCGCCGCGGCGCTCTTGGCACAACTCCATAAGCGAACCCGTGTATTCCTTCGGCGTAATGATGCTGACTCGGAAAAACGGCTCTTCGATTGACGCGATGTAGTTCGGAAGTGGCAAGTCGGCTGGGTTGTCCACCTTCAAGACCTGACCATCCGTTCTGTTCACCATGTATTCCACTGAAGGCGCAGTGGCGATGAGGGCAAGATTGAACTCTCGCTCCAAACGCTCTTTCACGATTTCCATGTGCAACAAACCAAGGAATCCGCAACGGAAACCAAAACCGAGAGCACCCGAAGATTCTGGCTCGTAGGTGATGGATGCGTCATTGAGTTTCAAACGTTGCAAACTTTCGCGCAGGTTTTCGAAATCATCACCATCAATTGGGAACAGACCGCAGAACACCATCGGTTTCGGATCGAGATACCCATCAAGTGCTTCTTTTGCCGGATCGAGGAAAGTCGTTACGGTTTCACCACTTCGCGCTTCGCCCACATCTTTAATTCCGGCAATGAGGTAGCCCACTTCGCCAGGCCCCAGTTCGGCAACCGGAGTTGGCACCGGCATGCGAGCACCAATTTCCAATACTTCGTGAGTTGCCTTCGTTTGCATGAACAACAACTTGCTGCCACTGCTCATGCGACCGTTCATGACGCGAACACTTGACACCACTCCGCGATACGTGTCGTACTGCGAGTCAAAGATGAGCGCTTGTAGCGGCGCATCGATGTCGCCCTTCGGAGCTGGAATACGTTCCACGACCGCATCGAGCAATTCAGGAACACCAACACCAGTTTTCGCGGAAATACGCAAAATGTCTTCTGCTGGAATTCCCAACACCTTTTCAATTTCCATCGCGTAACGGTCGGGGTCAGCAGCCGGTAAGTCAATCTTGTTCAGCACCGCGACAATTTCTAAATTGCTTTCAAGCGCTAGATAACAGTTGGCAAGTGTTTGCGCTTCAATACCTTGCGCGGCATCCACTACCAACACCACACCTTCACATGCAGCAAGTGAGCGACTGACTTCGTAACCGAAGTCCACGTGACCCGGCGTGTCGATGAGGTGCAACCAATTGTCTTTCCATGGCACTCGAACGTTTTGCGCCTTAATGGTGATTCCGCGTTCACGCTCTAAGTCCATGCTGTCCAAATACTGAGCGCGCATATCGCGTGACTGCACTGCCCCAGTGATCTCCAGAATGCGGTCAGACAGGGTCGACTTGCCATGGTCAATATGGGCAATGATCGAGAAATTGCGGATGTTGGCGAGATCCATGTGGGCGATGCTGTTCTGCTGGGCCGCTGGTTTGGGGTGAGAAACGACGCTTCAGCCCTCAAATTCTACAGTTGGGGGCTCGTGGGTGTCGCTGTTAGCCTAAAGAGTCCTGAATTTCACGGAACAACAGAACGAAAGACGGTTACTCGAAGTGGCAAATATCAAGAGCCAAAAGAAGCGAATTCTCACGAACGCCAAGGCAACCTTGCGCAACCGCGCAACGAAGAGCGAAGTTCGCACCCGTATCAAGAATGCTGTTGACACCATCGGAACCGATGACAACCCGGAAGCACTTCGTATCGCTGTAAAGCGCCTCGACATGGCATCGGCAAAGCGTGTGATTCACCCAAACACGGCAGCTCGCAAGAAGAGCCGCCTGATGAAGAAGATCAACGCCGCGAAGTAACTCGCTGTGCTCCTCCGCCTAAGCGGCAGAGTCGAGCAATCAAAATTTCCATCGTCAGTTCTTCTTCTAAGTCTTTGCCTCCGCGCAGGTCGATATCTGCACGAGCAAGTAACTGCACAGCCGAAGAAATATTGCGCGAGCCCATGCGCTGATACGTACTCAAATACTTCTTTGCCTGAAAGTCACTTTTTGAACCAATGAGCGTCATGGCGTCTTGAGTTGAGCGCACATCGGGGCCATCAAGCTTCATCAGTTTTGTGTAGTGACCATGCAACAGCGCCATGATTTGCAGCGGGTGGTATTCGCCACTGCGCAACATGCGGCGCAACATGACAAGCGCAGTATTTGAATCGGACTTGTCGATGGCATCAGTTAAGTCCCACGGCAACACACTGCCCTGATCACCAAGGAACGGCTCGACATCTGAACTACTGAGCTTTTTTGCCGTGCCATATGTTGACGACAGCACGTCGATAAGTGATGGCAGTCGCGCTTGGTCTTGCCCGAGCCATTCGATAATTGAGGCAACTGCAGCGGAGTCAAGCTTGAGACCGGCCTCGGTGAACTGCTCCATGAACCACGTGGTCAGATCATTCTTGCGACTTGGCGGCGAGGTATTAAACGTTGTGGCACCTGCGGCCTTCAACGC
>CAZNBF010000040.1:2375-8752 GCA_964571325.1 uncultured Acidimicrobium sp. | reverse complement strand
TGACCAACTTTTACCGGCGAGCGATAGTGGGTTTGCAAAAGCAACATGCGATATGCGCGCGGGTCGTAGTGCTGCACTAAGTCGAGCAAGTTGGCTACGTTGCCCAAACTCTTGGACATTTTCTCGCCCTCGGTATCAACAACAAAACCGTTGTGCATCCAGTGACGAGCAAACTGTTTTCCTAATGCAACGGCCTGTGCTCGTTCGTTTTCATGGTGAGGAAAGCGCAAGTCGGCGCCGCCGCAGTGCAAGTCGAAACCCTCTCCCAACAACTCAAGGCTCATCACCACGCATTCGCTGTGCCAACCCGGCCTGCCCTCGCCCCACGGCGATGGCCAACTTGGTTCGCCAGGCTTCGAGAACTTCCAGAGCGCAAAGTCTGCAGCGCTGCGTTTCTGCGCGGCGCCCAACACTTCGCGGTCGCCACCTCCTGAGAGCATGTCATCGAGGCTTTGATGTGCAAGCAAGCCATAATCCGGCACCGACTTGACATCCAAATACACGCCGTCGTCTGTGGTGTAAGCCGCATTGCGCGACATCAATTCGCTAATCATTGCCACCATTTGCTCTACATATTCGGTGGCGTGAGGGACGTCTGTTGGTCGAAGCACCCCAAGTGCGGCCATGGCGTCGAACCAGACGGACTCGCACTTGTGTGTGATTTCGTTCCAGGGTCGATTCTCACGGTTCGCCCGATCGATGATTTTGTCGTCAATATCGGTGATGTTGGAGACGAGACGCACCGAGACACCGCTCCACTCCATATATCTGCGCAGAATGTCGTAGACCAAGGTGGCCCGGCCGTGGCCGAGGTGCGGGGGGCCGTACACGGTTGGGCCGCATAGGTAAATATCCAATTTGCCCTGCTGGCGCATCTGCAATTCGCGCACTTCGCGCGTAACGGTGTCGTACAAATGCAGCACGACCACAGCCTAGAGGCGGCGTTGCGCGTCAAGCCCAGTTGCGCGCCAATACAGTAATGACGCGATGAATGTGCCTGAAAAACCCA
The DNA here is from genome assembly GCA_964571325.1 of uncultured Acidimicrobium sp. GTDB lineage: Bacteria > Actinomycetota > Acidimicrobiia > Acidimicrobiales > Ilumatobacteraceae > UBA3006. The sequence continues at coordinate 7,743 of CAZNBF010000040.1, read as the reverse complement.
CCCTCGAAAATCTTGAAGCCAAACTAATTGCGCGGTGGGAAGCCGAAGGCACCTACACGTTTAACCGCAGCGCCCAACGGGCCGATGTATTTGCGATCGATACGCCGCCACCCACCGTCAGCGGCTCGCTACACATGGGGCACGTGTTTAGCTACACCCACACCGACACGGTTGCTCGTTTTTGGCGCATGCGCGGGAAGCAAGTGTTTTATCCGATGGGCTGGGACGACAACGGGCTGCCAACCGAGCGCCGCGTACAGAACTTCTTCGGCGTCTCATGCGACCCAAACGTTGCTTACGACCCCAACTTCACTCCTCCGTTTCGCGGTGATGTGCCCAAGGAACATCGCGCTGTTGCCATCTCACGACCAAACTTCATTGCACTGTGCGTCGAGCTCACGCATCAAGATGAAAAAGTCTTTGAGGATCTGTTCCGTCGCCTTGGATTGTCTGTCGACTGGTCGCTGTTGTACACAACCATCAGCGATCACGCTCGCCGCACAAGCCAGGCGGCGTTCTTGCGCAACTTGTCACGCAACGAGGCCTACGCGCAAGAGGCACCTTCGTTGTGGGATGTTGATTTCGGCACTGCTGTTGCCCAAGCCGAGTTAGAAGACCGCGAACGTCCCGGTGCTTTTCATGACATTGCATTTGCAAAGTCTGATGGCAGTGGTGACATCATCATTGCAACCACTCGCCCAGAACTAATTCCAGCGTGTGTTGCACTCGTTGCACATCCAGACGACGAGCGATACAAGCCCATGTTTGGCAAGACAGTTCGATCACCATTGTTCGGTGTTGAGGTTCCGGTTGTTGCTCACGAGCTTGCTCAAATTGACAAGGGAACCGGCATCGCCATGATTTGCACCTTCGGCGATTTAACCGACGTCATCTGGTGGCGCGAACTGCAATTGCCTACCCGACCAATCATTGGCCGTGACGGTCGAATACTTGTTGATGCACCGGACGGCATCACGAGCGATAACGGCAAGCAAAAGTACGCCGAACTTGCTGGAAAAACTGTGAAGCAAGCACAAGTTGCAATTGTTGAGATGCTCAAAACTTCAGGCGATCTTCGCGGCGAGCCACGCGCCATCATGCACCCAGTCAAGTTTTTTGAAAAAGGCGACAGACCGCTCGAAATTGTTACCAGCCGACAGTGGTACATCCGCAACGGCGGACGTGACGAAACATTGCGCGCAGCATTGTTACAACGAGGGAACGAACTGGAGTGGCATCCAGACTTCATGCAACACCGCTACACCAATTGGGTTGGTGGATTGAACGGCGACTGGCTTGTGAGCCGCCAACGATATTTCGGTGTGCCAATACCGCTGTGGTATCGACTGAACGCTTCGGGCGAACCCGACTACAACCAGCCGCTTGTGCCCAATGAAGCAATCCTGCCCATCGACCCAAGCACCGACGTCCCCGACGGGTTCAACGAAGCTCAGCGCGGTATTGCTGGTGGGTTCGTAGGCGAACCCGATGTGATGGATACTTGGGCCACTTCGTCGCTCACTCCGCAAATTGCTGGGCTCTGGCTCGACAACCCTGGCTTGTTCAACAACGTTTTCCCAATGGATGTGCGCCCACAAGCACACGACATCATTCGCACATGGTTGTTTGCCACCACTGTTCGTTCACACTTCGAGCACCAAGTTGCCCCATGGTCGAATGCCGCATTGTCGGGTTGGATCCTTGACCCAGATCGCAAAAAGATGTCCAAGTCCAAAGGCAATGTGGTTACTCCGATCGACTTGTTCGAGCAATACGGAAGTGACGCCGTTCGATACTGGGCAGCAAGCGCAAGGCCTGGCGTCGACACCGCGTTTAGCGAAGATCAAATGAAGGTCGGTCGCAAACTTGCCACCAAATTGCTGAACGCAACAAAGTTCGTTCTTGGCGCTGGCCCTGTTGCCGAGGGAGCAGTGCCAACCCAACCAATTGATATTGCAATGCTGCAGCGACTGAACGACGTGATTAGCGAAGCAACAACAGGTTTCGAGAGTTACGACTACGCACGTGCACTTGAGCGCACCGAGGCATTCTTTTGGTGGTTCTGCGACGACTACCTGGAGTTGGTAAAGACTCGCGCATACGACGCAGATGAATTTGCGATGTCCGCGCGTGTTGCGCTGCAACGTGCGCTCAGCGCAATGCAGCGACTATTTGCACCGCACATTCCGTTTGCAACCGAAGAGGTGTGGGGATGGTGGCAACACGGAAGCATCCATCAATCTTCATGGCCAACAACAAATGATGTGCTGTCAGGTTGTGCGTTAACCGACAACTTTGATCAGCTGCTCGACGCAACGTGCACTGTCATTTCGGCTATTCGTCGTACCAAGACCGAAGCGAAAGTAACGCAAAAATCGGTAGTCGAGCATGTGTCCGTCTCTGCAACCAGCGAGCAGATTGCACTGTTGAAGTTGACACTTACCGATGTGACAAATGCTGGTGTCGCACAAGTCATCGAGTTCTCACCACACGATGCCGAATACATTGCCACCACTGCACGGTTGGCGCCGATCACCGATACCAACTGACTTTCGCGCACTACGATCAGTTGTAGTGATGAGTAAATACAAACGCCCCCGGACGCATTACGCCGTTCTCGCCCTCAACATCGTTGTGGTCGTGGGTTTATTGGTTGCAGGTAGCGGCCTGATGTGGGCTGGCCAGCGTCTCGGTGCTCGACAAGTTGTCACGCTAGACCGAAACGAAAACGCCACACCTGTAGATGGCGCCAACATCGAACCGTCCGACGAATGGAACCTAACCGAGGGCGACTTGGAGGCCAAAAACTTCCTCCTCACGGGTTCCGACAACGGCAATTGTGTCGACCCAGATTCCCCTTATGCAGGTGCATTCGGCGATCGCAACAGTTTTGGCGAACGCAGCGACACGATCATGATCATCCGTGTCAGCCCAAAAGACAATCAGGCAGCATTTCTTTCATTCCCCCGAGACCTTTGGGTAAAAATTGCCGGTTCAACACGATCTAACCGAATCAACACCGCGTTCGAGCGCAAAAACCCGAACAGGCTTGTTGACACCATCTATGAGAATTTTGGCATCGCAGTCGATCACTACGTCAATGTTGACTTCTGTGCGTTCAAGGAAATCGTTGATGCCGTTGGCGGCGTCAGCGTTCCTTTTTCCTATGAAACTCGCGACAAGAAAACTGGGCTCTACGTCCCTAGTGCAAGTTGCTTCACATTTACAGGCGATCATGCGCTTGCTTATGTTCGCTCCCGTTCTGGATATTCATATTTTGACCCTGCCAAAAACGAATGGATTAAGGACGGCACAAGCGACTTGGGCCGAATCAGTCGTCAGCAAGACTTCATCCGTCGCGCCATGCAGCGCGCCCTCGACAAAGGCTCGTCGAGCCCACGTGTAGCCAACGAGTTGCTCAATGCAGCGCTGAAAAATGTCATCACCGACGATGCCCTTTCGCCAATAACAATGTTGCAACTTGCACAAGCAATGCGCAATATCAACACCAACAAGATTGCTACCTACACCATTGAAGCGCTTGGGCAAATGATCGGCGACCAGGCTGTGCTTGTGCCAAAGATTCAGAACGAAACGATGCGCCAAGTGCTTGCATTGTTTCAGGGCAAAGCCGGGTTTGCAGCAACAGGAGTTGCATACGACGAACCAACATCGTCCGAGAGCATCATCGCAATGCAAACCATCATTGAAACTGTTGCCGTTGTAAACCGCGCCATCTCTAGCGCACCACCAACCACAATCCCTGTTGTTGCACCAGAGCAAAACACGCTCGGCATCGTTCCACCGAACGACCCCAACTGTCGTTAGTCGAGCACTCGCGCTAAAGCGTCCGGCACATCGCTCGGCCCACTGACTGTTGTAAACCGCGCACCAACCGCTTCGGCAAAGGTTTTTGCCTCGGCATCATCATTGAATGGCGCAATCACTACCAATTCGTCCAGTGACATTGCCGCCGCAACAGCGTCGCCCTCCACGGTTGCCCGACAATCTGAAAGCAGAACCGTGATCCGTCGTGATGCCCTACTCCGTTGCAGTTGTTGATGTGCAGTTTGTAGCGCCTGTGCAAGATCCGTAGTGCCGAAGCCGCGCAATGAAAGCACCGTGTTCACCACGTCATCGCTCGACCTGTGTGTGTTCTGAGATTTAGCAACAACAACGTCGTTGCCAAAGACAAGCACGCTGTAGTCATTTGGCTCGCGAGCCGCAACTGCTGCCGCAGCCATGGCAGAAGTTGCTAACGGTTTGCCGCCCATCGACCCGCTTCGATCGACGACAACGCTGATTGCTGTGCCGGGTTTAATCCAACCCCTCACTCGCAGTTCATCGGCATCGAAAGACCCAAGCGTTCGAAGTTCATTCAGCGCGTCCAGGCTTGCATCGATATCAATGTCGCCAGCATCTGGTTGAAATCTGCGCAGCGCCATCTTGCCCACGCCGCGTGGAGTCTTTGCCCCTGTTCGCGCAAGCTCAATCATGATTCTTCCGGCAAGCCGGCGGGCCAAGTTGCGAAGCGCTGGGTCGGTTGCGGCAGTGAGATCAGCAAGCATGGAAAGCGTTTCGTCGGGTGAGTTTTGCATGGCTTCGTCAAAAGCTGCTTCGTCTAGTTGCCCCACCTCGGGCGAAATTTGTTCGAAGCCGCCGTGCTTTGCGAGGTCTTGTCGAGAAACAGATTTCTTGTCTGCTTCCTGCGCGGCCTGTTCGGCTCGCGCTCCCTCTTTTACGAGTGGGAGTTGGTTGCCCCAGTCGGGGCGCCAGCTTTTCCCGAGTCGCGTTCACCTTCCACGCGGCCAAACACATCGCCCCAAATTTCGACAACGATCTCTTCTGCGCTTCGCACGCTGCCCTCGCGCACACGAACGCGGCCGGTGAGCGCGACAAGGGCGCTATCTACGCCAATGCTCGGGGTGGTGATTGGCGCACCACGAACTTGCGAAAGGCTGGCGGCAACTAGCGCGGCGTCGATTGCGCCTCGAATGGATGAACCGAAACGCAAGTCGGCATGACTTCTCGTGCGCCTCACCACCTCAACAATTTTTCCAACCCATTCCTCGTTCGGCATCTCACCCGCATTGGCTGCAAGTAGATGACGAGAGACGATTGCCGTTTCCTCTTCGGAGGACTGATACGTCATCGCAATACGACACACTCGGTCGTACACCGCACTTGAAATGCGTGCGGTGCCAACCGCGTCAAATGGGTTCATTGCCGCAACCAACCTGAAGCCTGGGGCGCTTTCAACAACCCCAAGTCGTGGGACTGTAATGTTGCCTTCGCTCATGACGGTGATCAACACGTTCAGTGTTTCTTCGGGAATGCGATTGATCTCTTCAACATAAAGAAGTGATCC
>CAZNBF010000040.1:0-2275 GCA_964571325.1 uncultured Acidimicrobium sp. | reverse complement strand
AGATCAGCCATATTTGATGACGCCACGGATATTTTCTCCGTCGCGCATCGCGCGGTATCCCTCGTTGATGTCATTCAACGAATACTCCTGCGTTACCAATCCGTCCAAATCAAGTTGGCCTTCGCGGTACAAGCCGAGCAACTTAGGAATGTCCGAGCGTGGGTTACCAGAACCGAACAACGATCCAACCAATTGTTTTTCCATCAGTGTGAGATCGAGCAGGCTCATCGATGCGCCGTACTCCATTGCTGGGTGAATGTTGGTAACTACTACGCGGCCACGCTTTGCGGTGAGCGCCATTGCTTCACCAATCAATGCGCTGTTGCCAACACCCATGGTCATGATCACTTTGTTAGCCATGGTGCCCCAAGTGATTTCCTGCAGCAGTGGCAAGGCTTCGGCCATCGAGTTGGCAGTGTGTGTTGCACCAAACTCCATTGCCTTTTCACGCTTGAACTCGATTGGATCAACTGCGACAATTCGCTTTGCACCAGCGATGCGAGCGCCCTGGATTGCGTTTGCTCCGATTCCGCCAACTCCAACGACAACTACCGTGTCGCCGGGTCCAACCTCGGCTGCGTAAACGCTTGAACCCCAGCCAGTGACCACGCCGCAACCAAGCAGACATGCACGATCAAGGGGAACATCTTTTTCAATCTTGATGCAGCTGGCCTCGTGCACAACCGTGTGTTCAGCGAAGGTTCCAAGCAAGCACATAATGCCCAGATCCTTGCCGTCTTTATGGTGACGAGATGTCTGGTCACCAATTTGCTTACCAGTTGACAGGTATGCACCGAGATCGCACAAGTTTTGATGACCAGTTGAGCAACTGACACATCGACCACATGACGGGATAAAACCAAACACCACGTGATCGCCCGGTGCCAACCAACTGACATTGGAGCCAACTTGTTGCACTACTCCCGCGCCTTCGTGGCCACCAATGATCGGCAACTCAAACGGCAAATCTCCCGTCACCAAGTGCTCGTCCGAGTGGCACATGCCGGAGGCGGCAAGTTTGACCAACACTTCGTTCGGGCCCGGCGCATCAAGTTCAATTTCCTCAACCGACCATGGTGCATTCAATTCCCACAACACCGCTGCCTTTGTCTTCATGATGTCCCCCTCGTTCGATTGCCCCAAAAGCACGATGCCCTCGGAGTCACGGCTCTTATTGTTGCCGAGTACCTCACCCTGACGCTAGCCAGACCGCCGAACCCTGAGTATTGTGTGTATCCATGAACCCAGACGCGCCTTCTACGAGCGAAAACTACGAAGCTCCAGCAGCCGGCCAAAATGCCACCGCTGTTGTTTCCACCCTTCGCCCACTTGCCGACGAACTGTTGATCGAAGAGATCTCCATCGATGGCATGTGCGGCGTGTACTGATCCGTAACTGCTCAATGACTATTTCCCTGCAGTCGTCTTGTGAACTGCATCCCCAAGTTGCCTTACGCCCAGAGCCGTTCGGTGCACTTGCCTATCACTACGGCAATCGCCGGCTGATTTTTCTCAAACACCCCGACGTGGTTTCGGTAGTGAAGACCATGTCCGAACACGAAACACTCGAGCGAGCATTGGAAGCAAACGAAGTAGACCCATCGCGCTGGCCAAGTTTTGTCAGCGCACTCGACTCGCTTGCAGCATCGGACATTATTCGTGTCCGCTAAAGCACTCACCGAGCAGTTGAAGGGCGGGCTTGATGCCCCCATTTGCTTGACATGGGAATTGACTTACGCCTGCAACCTGCAGTGCGTTCATTGTTTATCAAGTAGCGGCCGTCGCGACCCACGCGAACTCGACACTGGACAAGTAAAGAACGTCCTCGATCAACTTCGGGACTTGCAGGTTTTCTACATCAACATTGGTGGCGGCGAGCCAATGATCCGCAAAGACTTTTTCGAAATTCTTGAGCATGCAGAGTCAAATGGCATCGGTGTGAAGTTTTCGACGAACGGAACGTACATCACCGCCGAAAATGCGAAGCGCATGGCGGCAATGAACTATCTCGATATTCAAATAAGCCTGGATGGCGTTGACGCCAAGACCAATGACGCAGTTCGTGGCGAAGGTTCGTACGCGGCATCCATTGCAGCAATGAACTTTTTGCGCGATGCGAATTTTGGTCAATTCAAGATCTCTGTAGTGATGACCCGACACAACGTCGACCAACTTGATGCATTCAAGGCGCTGGCCGACGAATACGGTGCGCAATTACGAATAACGCGCTTACGCCCATCGGGCCGTGGCGCCGACACGTGGGACGAGCTGCACAC
>CAZNBF010000039.1:4070-8815 GCA_964571325.1 uncultured Acidimicrobium sp. | reverse complement strand
AGCACGATTTTCTTTTGGGTCTCCGTGGTCGCCAGCCCAGTGGCGTGCTGGGTCGTTGTGCGTGGTGAGCGCCCGGTGCTCGACCACCGACGACAGCGTGTGCACTGCACGATTCTCGAGATGAGCACCAAGCACCTGAGCAACAGTTGACGGTGTCAGATAGTGATCGAAGCAATAGCGGTGGTCGGGAACCAGCAGGTAGTAGCGACCATTTGGTTTAAGTAAGTCGGCTACTTGGTTGAGATGGCGCACGAAGTCTGGCTGATGCTCGATTGCGTGGCTGCTAACCACGGCATCGAATGTGTCGTTGACAACAGAAAGATCCGAGCCGTTAGACACCCAACTGATGGTGGGCACTTTTGTTTCGTCCATGCCAAGAGATTGAGCGCGCTTTTGCAGATCTTCGGTGGAAAGTACGTCGACGTAGCGAACGTGTGGCCCCCGCAGCACCGGTTGGGCGAATGGACCGATCTCCAACACTGAATGGGTGTGAGGAATGAGCGATACAAATGCGTTGCGATCTGCAACCGCATATTGAGGCGCAGGTGGCGAACCTCGCAACAATCGACGCAACTTACGCGCAACCCGTCGAAGTACTGAAACCATCACGGGCAGTAGCGATTGCCTTTGGCACGAAACACCTTCACTGTGGCAAGCTGCTCGGCCGAGACCCCAATGACCGACTCGAGATCGAGGCCGCAGATAACGGTGTTCGTCAAGTTTGCTTTAGTGAAATTGGCGCCGCTTACCGTTGCGCCCGTGAGGTTGGAGCCGCTCAAATTGGCATTGGTGAAATCTGCCCCGGTGAGATTTGCCCGAATGAATTGGGTCTGATGCACGTTGCTACCCACAAACTTGGCGCCTGCCAAGTTGGCAACGCTGAAGTCGGTGAACTCCAGCTTGAGCAGCGAGTAATCGACACCTTCAAGGTTGCTGAATTGGCACTTCAAAATCATGATGCACTTAATGTCGGGCTCAGCTTTCGGAGCAACCGTGGTTGTCGTGGTCTCGACGACTGTGGTCGCTGGCGCCTCGGGCGCAGGAACCGTTGTGTCTGGAATGGTCTCTGGGGTTGTTTCCTGCGTGCTGATTGACGTGGAAACAGCCGAAGGGGTGTCGCTCATTGCACAAGCCGCAAGTGCAAGCGAAAGTACGCCGACAAGCAGGGCGCGTCGCACTAAGCATGAAAGCGTTTGCATGTGCCAAGCCTAGGCTTGGTGCCTATGTCAACTCCTGATACCTCCACCCAATGGGGCACGCCAGATATGGTGTCGCAACTTTCTCGCGTGCTCGTTCGCACGCCGACAACAAAAGGCAAATTTGTGGAGGAGGGTTACTGGCGCATGCCAGACACCACAGCGCTTGTTACCGAACACGAATCGTTTACTGCCCTGCTCGAACAACTTGGTTGTCAGGTAGACATCGCACCCGCAGTAGACGGGCTCGTCGACTCGGTATACATGCACGACCCCATGATCATGACGCCGCACGGTGCAATCTTGTTGCGAATGGCCAAACCGGTGAGGTCGCCAGAACCTGCCGAATTTCGAAAAGACCTCGAGCGAATTGGTGTGCCAATTTTGGGCGAATTGAGCGCGCCAGCATTTGCCGATGGTGGCGACAAGGTGTGGCTTGATGCAAAAACTCTGCTCATTGGCATCGGCTACCGCACCAATGAAGCAGGAGTTGAACAGATTCGCGCAATGCTTTCGCCATTTGGCGTAGACGTGTTTGCATTCGACCTCCCCCATTATGAAGGCCCAAGCGCAGTGCTTCACCTGATGAGCGTGCTGTCTCCAATCGCACACGACAAAGCCGTGGTGTACGAACCATTGGCCCCTGTTCGGCTGTTGCAATTTCTACAGTCGCGCGGCATCTCGTGGTACTCGGTCAGTGAAAAAGAAATGTTGACACAAGGTGGCAACATTCTTACCGTGCGACCAAACGTGGTGGTGCTTGCAGCGGGCAACCCAGAAATTGAAGGAAAGCTTCGCGAAGGTGGCGTTGAGGTGCACATTTTTGCTGGCGACAACGTGGCGGTGAAGGGTGACGGAGGCCCAACATGCCTGACAGCGCCGTTGTTGCGATTGCCATGAGCGAATTTACGGGCAAAGTTGCCATCGTCACAGGCTCGACAAGTGGCATTGGCGAAGCAATTGCTCGCCGGCTTTCGCAACTGGGTGCGTCGGTTGTAGTCAATTCGTCGACATCGGTTGAGGCCGGCGAAAAACTGGCCGCCGAGTTGGGCCCGCATGCCCTGTACGTGCAGGCCGACATCAGCGACAAAGAACAAGGTGAAAGCCTTATTGACAAAACCATCAAACAATTTGGCCAAATAGACATTTTGATCAACAACGCAGGATGGACGCAGTTGATTGCCCATCACAATCTGGATGCGTTAACCGACGACATATTTACGCGCACATTCGACGTCAACGTCACCGGCACCTGGATGCTCACGAAGTACGCGATGCCACATCTGCGAAAGAGCCAAGATGGCAACGTTGTCAACATCACCTCGGTTGCAGGCGTAAGGGCGATGGGCAGTTCGATTGCGTATTCAATGTCGAAAGCAGCCCTCAATCACATGACCATCCTCTTGGCAAAGGCATGCGGGCCCGTTCGGGTGAACGCGGTGGCCCCCGGGTTGGTGGAAACCCCCTGGACTAAGGACTGGCAAAACCAGCACGATGGCGTGAAGGCCATCACCCCCCTGCACCGGTCGGCCACCCCCGAGGACTGCGTGGAAGCCACCCTGGGCCTCCTGCGCACCACCTATGCAACGGGGCAGATTTTCGTTGTAGACGGTGGTCTTACGCAGGTGATGTAGTCCCCACTTTGTAACCATTCTGTAATGGGTAGTGGCTAGCGCGCCGTCCATTAGTGCTCAATAATGGGATTGGGTCAACTAAGTGGTCAATCGGCTGCTGGGCCCATACCAGGAGGAAACTCGTAATGGAAGAAGTAAAGGGATTGGTCGTCAGCAACTACGACCTCGTCTATAACGCGCTGTCATTTTCGACAGCAGCACTCGGAATTGCATTTGTGTACTTCCTCGTGTCACGTAACCGCATTGCACCTGCATACCGCAACGCAGTCACGATGTCCGCAATGATTTGCGGAATCGCGGCGTACCACTACTGGAGAATGTTCAGCAACTTCTCGGGTGGCGAATGGAACGAGGGCTACCGTTACGCGGACTGGCTGCTCACCGTGCCACTACTCGTTGCAGAGCTCGTTGTAGTTTCGGGCGTTTCCAAGGAAGTGGCAAAGAAAATCACGCCACGTTTGGTTATTGCAGCGCTGTTGATGATCGCAACTGGATACCCAGGCGAAGTAGCACCATTCGGTAGCAGCGAGCGCACACTGTGGGGAGCCATCTCGGGCGCCTTCATGTTGTACGTGTTGTACGAATTGTTCGCAGGCGAAATTGGCAAGACCTTGAAGACACAGTCAGGCGAAATTGGCAAGAAGTTGAACAACCTTCGCTACTTGCTCGTGTTCACCTGGGGTATCTACCCAATTTTCTACATTCTTGGAGACTCCACCAGCTGGCTTGCAGAGCAAATCGGCTTGTCGCCAGAAGAGGCAACAACTGTTATTCAAGTTGGCTACTCGGCTTCCGACGTACTCGCGAAGGCAGGATACGGATTGGTCATTATGTCCATCGCGTTGTCCCGCTCCGAGTCAGAGGGTTACCGCGCAGCGTAAGTACTCAAGTACTGAAAAAGCCCCGGCTTCGGCCGGGGCTTTTTTTATTGTCGCGTTTAACTCTCGCGCAGTTGGCGACGAAGAAAATCGAGTGCGCTGATGACGCTGAGTTGTCTCATTTGGTCTCGCGCACCAGGCAGCTGCACCACCGATGATGCAGTGACGCCGTTGGGAAGAGCAACCCCGATGCACAGGGTGCCGGGGCGTTGCCCCTCTTGTTCCGCTGGGCCGGCAACACCCGTCAGCGAGAGGCCCACATCGGCCCCAAGCACGCGTTGAGCACCAACAGCCATTTCGACTGCGGCCTCTGGCGAAACAACCGGACCATTCGTAACCCCAAGAACGTCAAACTTCACTTCGCTTGCATAAGAGACAACAGCGCCACGCAGCACGTCGCTTGCACCAGCGATATTGGTGAGCCGACCCGACACCAAACCACCCGTAACCGACTCGGCCAAACCAAGCGTGAGCCCACGATCGCGAAGCATCTGCAGAACAACTGATTCCATGGTGTCGTCGTCAACACCGAACACGATGTCGCCAATTGCCGCACGCACCTTTTGCTCCCACTCGTCGAGAATGGATGCCACCTCGGGACGAGTTGCCGCTTTAGCGGTGAGCCGAACCTTGATGCCCTCCCAGCCGCTTGCAAGAAACGCAAGTGTTGGGTTGCCAACAGACTCGAGCTCTTCAATGACGCCGAACAGGCGCTCGTTGAGGCCGCTCTCGCTTTCGCCCCAGGTTCGCAACACTCGACTAGAGATGACAGAGACCGAACCCGAGCGCACGAGCAGATCGGGCAGAATGGCGCGCTCGAACATTTCGTAGAGCTCGTAAGGCACGCCAGGAACGGCGTAAATGACCTTGTTGCCGACCGGGCAAATCAGGCCTGGAGCAGTGCCCCTGCGTTGCTCGATGATGTTGGCGCCTTTAGGCACCATTGCTTGGCGCATGTTGATCTCGGGCATGCGTCGGTTGCGAGATGCAAACATTTCCGAGATGGCCATGCCAACTTCATCATTAAATTCCAACTC
>CAZNBF010000039.1:1198-3970 GCA_964571325.1 uncultured Acidimicrobium sp. | reverse complement strand
CCGCGGTTCACCAAGACGAACATTGCGCCAAGCACACACACTTTGTCGGCAAGCGGGTCAAGAAACGCGCCGCTTCGAGTAGTGCCCTGTTTGCGGGCAAGGTAGCCATCCACCAAGTCGCTCATGCTGAGCACGAACCAGAGCCCAGTTGCAGCCCACGAACCAACATTGTCGTCGGGGATAATTGCAAACATCAGAGGCGAGACAAGCAGCCGACTGACAGTGATGGCGTTAGCCCATGTTCGGATTGCGCTCGGGTCGGTTGGCATTTCTCTATTCTTCCTCGTCGAATTGGCTGGTGTCGGCTCCGACGGCGATTAAGTCGGGGCCTAATGCGTCGGCGATCTCAACATCGGCAAACTGGCCAACTGCAAGAGTGTTGCTGACATGCACGACACCGTCGATGGATGGGGCTTCCCTGTGTGTGCGGCCAATGCCCACTTCGTCCACCAGTACCTGCACCGTTTGGCCAATGAGGTCGTCGCGGCGCGAAGCAGTGATGTCGTCTTGCATGCCGCGCAATTCGGAAATGCGCTCGTTCATCAACGCTGGGTCGACATGATCTGGCAGCGTCATTGCATGCGTACCCTCTTCAGGGCTGAAGGTAAAGAAACCGCACCAATCCAATTGGGCTTCCTCCACGAAGCGCAGCAACTGGTCGTGGTCTTCCTCGGTCTCGCCCGGGTAGCCAACAATGAAGTTGCTTCGGAACGCGGCGTCTGGGCTGAGCGCGCGGATGTCGGCAATGCGTTGCAAGAATCGGTCGCCATCGCCCCAGCGACGCATGCGGCGAAGGTGCGGCTTGCTGACATGTTGCAACGAGAGGTCGAAATAAGGCACGCCTGTTTCGAGCATGGCCTCGATCAGTTCGTCGGTGAGATCGCTTGGATACAAGTACAAAAGCCGCGTGCGCTCTACAGCGGCGCTTACTGCGCGAACAAGCGGAACGATTGAGCCGGCGCCCAATTCGGTTGGGCGGTCTTTTCCATAACTTGCCAAGTCTTGTGCAACGAGCACAATTTCTTTGGCCTGCAGTTCGTCTACCTCACGCAAAATGGATTCGATGTCGCGGCTGCGTTGCGGCCCACGGAACGAAGGAATTGCACAGAAACCACAGTTGCGATCGCAGCCCTCTGCAATTTTTACGTAGGCCCACGGCGATGACGACTTGGGTCTTGGCAGGTTGAGCAAGTCGAACGACGGAATTGGTGCCGACGACACCGTCAGCGGCTTGCGCCCGAACTGCACGGGAACACCAAAACCTGCGACCTGATCGGCCTCTGGCAGCGCCTCGGCCAATTCGGCGCCGTACCGCTCGGCCATGCAGCCCGTAACAACTAAGCGCGCGCCGTCTTTTCGCTGCGCGCCAAGTGCCAACACCGTGTCGATGCTCTCTCGCCTGGCCTCTTCGATAAATGCGCAGGTATTGACAACAACCACGTCGGCAAGCGATGGGTCGTCGGTTGCGGCCAGGCCATCGGCCAGCAAGGTGCCAACAATTTTGTCGGAGTCGACATCATTCTTGGGGCAGCCCAGCGTCTCTATGTAAAAACGTTGCTGCACAGGCATTGAGCCTACCTGTGGTGCGTTTAGTAATTGAGCTTGAGACCCTTGTATGGCCAGGGCATCGACACCAAACGACCCGTTCCAGACAGCGTGAGATACGCCGTCTTAAAGTCGGGCCCACCGAAGCAGATGTTGGTGGTGAGTGGATCGCCCGTGAGGATCTGCTCGAGCACTTCGCCTGTAGGCGAAATCACAGTGACACCAGCCGTCTGCAGCCCAAGTGTTGCGACGCACACGTTGCCGTCGCCATCCACTGCCAACGAATCGAACCATTGCAAACCTGGCAGACCACACAACACGTTGGATGGGTCGAGCGTTGAAAATTGCGCGGTTTCGCCTGGCGCAGTGATTGCCAGCTTGAACACACGGCCCGTAAAAGTTTCTGCCCAATACAACGTGTTGCCATCGGGCGACAAACCAATGCCATTAGGAGACTCGAGTGGAAACACCACTTCCTTAATCATGGAGCCGTCGATCTTGGCGTAATAAATGCCGGTGAAGTCTGCCGTTCGTTCTTGGCGAATGCCGTAGTCGGTAAACCACATGCCGCCGTGTGCGTCGAACACAATGTCGTTGGGGCCGCGCAACTTGCGTCCGTTGCATTCGGTATACAAATCTTTCAACTCGCCTGTTTCCATATCAAACCGTTGAATGCGACCACCGGTGTAATTGGACTCATTGAATGCTCCGGGAAACGTGAGCCCCAAAAAGTCGACCTCGCTGAACGAGCCACCGTTGTTGCAAATGTACAAACCGCAATCTGGGCCGAACGCAATGCCGTTTGGGCCGCCGGGCACATCGGCAATTTTTTCTTTTGTGCCGTCGGGCTTTACTCGCGTGATGCACTTTCCAAACATCTCCACCAAAATGACGCTGCCATCGGGCATTGCAATTGGTCCCTCTGGGAAACGGAGTCCGGATGCGATTTCAGTAAGTTCGGCCATAGCGAGACATTACGACATTTGTTAGACCGTGCCGACAGCGGCCGGAGGCAACTTAACTGGCTTGTTGCAGTTGTTCTAGTTCTTCTACGGTCATCAACACTTCGCGAGGCTTCGAGCCTTCGCTGGGGCCAACAACGCCTCGCGACTCGAGCAAGTCCATGATGCGGCCGGCACGGGCAAAGCCCACCTTCAACTTGCGCTGCAACATCGAGGTGCTTCCCTGTCGAGTGCGCACCACCAAGTCCATTGCCTGGCGGAGCAG
>CAZNBF010000039.1:0-1098 GCA_964571325.1 uncultured Acidimicrobium sp. | reverse complement strand
GCAACGATGAGGTGAATACCTACAGCTCGAGCCTTTTGCGCGATGCGAGTGATGCAATCTTCTACGTCGCGTGCCGCAACCATCATCAAGTCGTTCAACTCGTCGACGACAACAAGAATGTATGGCATGCGCTCGAACGATTTCTCGTCGGCGTCCTCGCCCTCCAACTCGCCGCGATCGTACGCCGAGTTGAAACCACTGATGTCACGGAAGCCGGCCTCAACCAGCAAGTCGTAGCGGCGCTCCATCTCCTTCACTGCCCAACCAAGCGCGTTAGCAGCCTTCTTTGGGTTGGTTACTGGCGGAGTCAGCAAATGTGGAAGGCGGGCGTATTGGCCCATCTCTACTTGCTTCGGGTCGATCAAAATGAGGCGAACTTGGTCGGGCGTGGTACGCATGAGCACCGACGTGATGATGCAGTTGATTGCGCTCGACTTACCCGCACCGGTGGTACCTGCGATGAGCATGTGCGGGGTGGTGGAAATGTTGAGAAACACGGCGCGGCCTGCGATGTCTTTGCCAACGGCAACGTCGAGCGGGTGCATTGCCGCACGCGACTCTTGCGAGACCATGAGATCGCCGAGCGAAACCAATTCGCGCACAGCGTTTGGTACTTCAATGCCAATTGCAGACTTGCCAGGAATTGGAGCAAGAATTCGGACGTCGGTTGCGGCCATGGTGTACGCAATGTCGCGCGAGAGCGACGTGACCTTGGCAACCTTTACGCCGCCGCCTAGCGACAACTCGTAGCGCGTAACCGTTGGGCCACGTGTGTAGCCAACCATTTCGGTTTCTACGTTGTGCTCCTTCAATGCATCAACAAGCTTGTCGCCGCGCTCTTCAGTTGCGCGCTCGTCGGCTTTTTCGTGGCGAGTAACGGTGAGCATGTCGAGCGTTGGCAACACCCAGTTGCTGGCGCGAGCGCCGGGGCCAAGCGGCATCTGTTGCGGCTGGGCCTTCATGATTGCGGTTGCAGTTGGGCCATCACTTACGGCAACCGCCTGCGAGAGCAACGGTTTGCGTGCCTTGCGCGCCCTCTTTGGCTTTACTTCCTCGTCTTCTTCTTCGTATTCCTCTAATTCATCTTCGGCATCTTCT
>CAZNBF010000038.1:0-8896 GCA_964571325.1 uncultured Acidimicrobium sp. | reverse complement strand
GTTGGCCGCAACCTTGCGTGGCAATTGCCCAAGCGGGTTGCAGTGGACGAGTCGGCACACGACAACGGTGTTGGTCTGATCGACGACACCAGCAGGGCCACTGTGCGCACAACTATGTCTAAACATGTTGGCGTGTTGCGTAAACCAGAAGGCTTGCAAACGGCGATCGATACGTTGGCCGAAGTTGCCGGGCAATCGAGCAGTGATGTTGTTGCAACGAGGCGCAACTTTGAGGCCACAAATATTCTGATGGTGGCAACTGCGGTTGCGGCAACTGCGCTTGCTCGCACCGAAAGCCGCGGGTGTCATCGTCGCACCGACACTCCGGATCAGCGCGACGTATGGAAGCGCCACCTTTCGGTGTCGATTGATGGTGGATCATTGTTGATCGCCGGAATTCCTTCGGAGGGTTAACAATGCGCACGCACAAACTTTCCTCTGCCACTGCCGCCGCACTTGTGAGTGCTGGCCTGCAGGTAAAAGACGTGCAACGAGTGATCAAGGAAGCCTTGCGCGAAGACTTGGGCGCAGGCCCCGACGTAACCACGCAGTCCACCGTGCCCAAAGATCAGCGGAGCAGGGCAGTATTCGCAACTCGTTCGGCGGGCTGCATTGCGGGTGTCGACATTGCTGTTGCAGTTTTAGAAATGGTTTGTGGGCCAAAGAACGTGGTGGTGGAGAAAAAGGCCAGCGATGCAGACCGAGTAGAACCCGGCCGGGTGCTGATGCACGTGACAGCGCCAACGCGTGGGTTGCTCACGGCCGAGCGCACGGCATTGAACTTGCTAGGCCATCTTTCAGGCATTGCATCTGCAACGCGCCAGTGGGCCGACGTAATTGCTGCAAGCGGTGCGCAGGTGCGCGACACTCGCAAGACAACACCTGGGTTGCGCGCATTGGAAAAGTATGCGGTTCGTTGCGGCGGCGGAGTGAACCACCGAATGTCTTTGTCGGATGCCGCCTTAGTAAAGGACAACCACATCGTTGCGGCGGGTGGAGTAGCGCAAGCGTTTGCCGCTGTGCGTGCTGCGGCACCAAAGATTGCAGTTGAAATTGAGGTGGACACACTCGAGCAATTGCACGTGGCGCTTGGTGCAGGCGCCGACTTGGTGCTGCTCGACAACATGCCGCCAGCCGTGCTTCGCGACGCGGTGCTTATTGCCGAGGCGCATCGGGCGACCACCGGCAAGTCGGTCATTTTGGAAGCTAGCGGTGGACTAACACTCGATAACGCTGCAGATGTTGCCGCAACTGGCGTTCGTTACATCTCTGTCGGCGCCCTCACGCATTCATCGTCGGTGCTGGATATCGGCCTCGACATGCAAGCGGTTGTGTAACGGTTGTTACGCAACCGACCGGTGGTGCACGCTTAAGCAAGCCTCAAGCAAAACAGGTACGTATGCCTCGTGTTGCGCATAAACAGCGTTGTGCCCCGCGCCCACTTCAAACGACTGAGCGCCAGGAATAGATTCGATCAACCGCTGCTGACGTTCGAGCGGAACAACGGTGTCTTGTGTGGTGAGTACTACCGATGTAGGCACATCGACACCTGGTAGCCAATCCAAACTGTTGAAGTTGCCAATTGCGCTGCCGGCTTCAAGTATGTGTCGCCAGTCGTGCGTTGCCATTTGGGCAATTGCCCACGGTTCCACACCTTCGCTTTTGCGTTGTAGGTAAATCTGTTCTGTTAGCCAATCGCGAGTTTGGGTTGGAGTTAATCGTGAAAGTGCGGCAAGGCCCGTGAGCCCGAGGAAACCCAAACGTTCTTCGCGCGAAGTAGTGAAGTGCGGGGCGGTAGAACACAGAACCAAACCGCGCACGCGCGATTCGTGGCGTTGCCAAATCAGTTGCGCAATGGTGCCACCCATGGAATAGCCAACGGGAATGAATGTATTGATGCCGAGGATGTCGGCAATAGCAGCCACGTCGTCGGCGCAGTCTTCTAAGCGAAACGAGCCCTTCAACCGAATGCCTTGACCGTGGCCGCGATGATCGGGCGCAATGATTCGGAAGTGTTGACCGAGTAATTCGAATGTGGTGAACCAGTTGAGGTCGGCAGTTGCTGTCCAACCATGCAACAACATCAACGTTGGGGCATCTGGCGGCCCTGCAACTTCACGAATAAATGTTTGACCACGACCGGGAAGGTCGATGCTGCGTCCTGGTGGTAACGCCATTTACCCCTGGGTCCTAGTGAGGAGCACTGTTACTTTCAATTTGCCATTTGGCGCGTCGTAACTGACTGTTGCGCCGACTGTTGCGCCAAGCAGTGCAGAACCAAGTGGCGAAGACGGGCTCATCACGCTGATGTGATCTTCGTCTGGTTTTTCTTCAACGTGCCCAATCAAATAATGCTCGGCTGCATCTTCCGAGTCGCCTTCGTAGACAATGGCAACAATGGTGCCAAGGCCGACAACGCCCTCTGGTGACGGTGGGACAATTTCGACGTCCTCGAGGAACGATTCGATCTGGCGAATGCGGCCTTCCATGTGGCCTTGCTCGTCTTTGGCAGCGTGGTAGTCGCCATTTTCCTTAAGGTCGCCAAGTTCGCGCGCGCGTTCGATTTTGTCGGCTACTTCAATGCGTCCGCGAGTGGTGAGGTCGGCATATTCGGCCTTCAGGCGCTCATATGTGGCTTGGGAGAGTTGGTGCTTTGCCATGCCATCAAAGGCTATCTGCGCAAATTCGACCCCTACGATGGATACCTATGAATACGTCGTCGAAAAAGGGACATCGTGTTGCCGTAGTTGGTGGCGATGGAATTGGGCCAGAAGTTGTTGCCGAGGCGCTGAAAGTTATTGATGCTGCCGGCGTGAAGCTGGATCTCACCTCGTTTGATTTGGGTGGCGCGCGGTATTTGCGCGACGGCGAAGTGTTGTCGGATGCAACGCTCGATCAGCTGCGCCAGTTTGATGCGATTTTGTTGGGCGCTGTTGGCACCCCCGATGTGCCACCTGGTGTTATCGAACGTGGGTTGTTGTTGAAGATGCGTTTCGAATTGGACTTGTACATCAACCAGCGCCCGTTCGCGGGAACTGCGCCGGGCCACACCACGCCGCACGAGTTTGTTGTGATTCGCGAAAACACGGAAGGTTCGTACGCGGGCGAAGGCGGCGTGTTGCGCAAGGGGACACCGCACGAAGTTGCAACGCAGGGAAGCGTGAACACTGCGCGCGGCGTAGAGCGTTGTGTGCGTTACGCATTTGAACTTGCGGCCACGCGCACGCGTAAGCACCTGACGCTGGTGCACAAAACCAACGTGCTGACGTTTGCCGGTGATTTGTGGCAGCGCACCTTCAACCAAGTTGCTCAAGACTTTCCGCAAGTTGCAACTGCATACAACCATGTTGATGCCGCCTGCATTTATTTCGTGCAAGACCCACATCGCTACGACGTGATCGTCACCGACAACTTGTTTGGCGACATCCTCACCGACTTGGGCGGCGCAGTCAGCGGCGGCATCGGTGTCGCGTCGTCGGCCAACCTCAACCCTGCACGCACAGGCCCGTCGATGTTCGAACCGGTGCACGGCTCGGCGCCCGACATTGTGGGAACCGGTAAAGCAAACCCGGTCGCGGCAATCTTGTCCGCCGCGCATCTCTTGCAGTTCTTGGGCGAAGATGATGCCGCTGCCAAGTTGCGAAAGGCCTGCGAAACGCCAGTTGCAGGCTCGACCAGCGAAATCGGTTCGGAAATTGCCCGAAGAGTTGCGAAATAGACCCGCTAAGTTCTGTACAACATTTTCAATAAGGGGAAGCCATGCCAATAACCACCACACCAAAGATTTGGATGAACGGCACACTTGTCGATTGGGACAAGGCGCAAGTGCATGTGCTCACGCACACGCTGCACTACGGCACGGGAGTGTTTGAAGGCATCCGCGCATACGAGACAAGCAATGGTCCTGCAGTGTTTCGCCTCACCGAGCACATGCAGCGTTTCATCAACTCCGCAAAAATTCTTGGCATGCCAATGCCGTACACGCTCGAGCAATTGGTGCAAGGCGTCAAAGACACCGTCGCTTCCACCGGCTTGCCAGCCTGTTACGTGCGACCAATCGCGTACTACGGCTACGGCGAAATGGGCCTCAACACCACGCCATGCTCCACCGACGTTGCAATCGCATGTTGGCCATGGGGTGCATACCTTGGTGACGATGCCGTAGAGAAGGGCGTGCGCATGAAGATTTCTTCATGGACGCGCCACGATCACAACACCATGCCGCCTGCAGCAAAGACAGTTGGTAACTATGTCAACTCGTCGCTTGCAAAAGTAGAGGCACTCAAGGCCGGCTACGACGAAGCAATCATGCTCGCGCCAAACGGCCTCGTTGCAGAATGCACCGGCGAGAACTTGTTCGTTGTTCGCAACGGCATCATCCTCACACCGCCAACATCTGCAGGCGCACTTGAGGGCATCACGCAAAACAGCGTTACGCGTATTGCACGCGACTTGGGCTTTGAGGTTCGCGTCGACAACATTGCGCGCAGCGACTTGTACATCGCCGAAGAAATCTTCGCCTGCGGTACTGCAGCAGAAGTCGGCTCGGTCAGCTCGGTCGACGACCGTCCCGTGCCGTGCCCAGGGCCAATGACCAGGGCCATTGCCGCCACCTACGCCAAGGCCGTGCGCGGGCAAGACCCCCGCTACGTCGACTGGTTGGAATACACCAAATAACAGGCTTGGCGTGAAAAGGGGGTTTATCCCCACCTCTATCCACAGGCCTGTGCACACGTATTTCCACAGTCGGAGGGTTGTCCGACCAGGGTTATCCACAGTTCATCCACAAAGTGGCTGGCCGCTGGTTGCCAAACGGCCATTTGGTTGTGAGACTGGAGATCGTGAACACCTACGGAGCAGCCGCCACCAGCATCGCGATCATCATTATTTGTTAGGCGTGCGTCATTCGACGTACGCCCGAGCCGCCCAACTGGGCGGCTTTTTTCATTCCTAGAACCAATCAGAACGACAGTGAAACGAGAAGACCATGAGTAGCCAAGAAACAGTTGAAGTGTTCGACACAACATTGCGCGACGGCCTGCAAGTTGAGGGCGTCTCGGCGAGCGTCGAGGACAAGCTGCGCATTGCCGAGCATTTGGATTACTTGGGTGTGCACTTCATCGAAGGTGGATGGCCCGGTGCAAACCCCAAGGACATCGAATTTTTCGCGCGTGCAAAGAAAGAACTGACGCTGTCGACATCAACATTGGTTGCATTCGGTTCGACGCGCCGACCACTTGGAAAAGTTGACGACGACGCAACGCTTCGCAACTTGCTCGACGCCGAGACTTCGGCCGTGTGCATCGTGGCAAAAGCGTGGGACTACCACGTCACGCAGGCATTACAGACAACACTTGAAGAGGGCATTGCCATGATCGCCGACTCGGTCAAGTTTTTGCACGGCAACGATCGACGAGTGCTTGTGGACATGGAGCATTTCTTCGACGGCTACAAAGCCAACCCCGAGTTTTCGCTTCGAGCACTTGAAGCCGCAATCATCAACGGCGCAACGCACTTGGTGTTGTGCGACACGAATGGCGGATCGCTTCCGCACGAGGTGCTCGACATTGTTGCTGCAGTGAAGAAGCACATTGGTAACGACGCAACGATCGGCATTCACTGTCACGACGACACGGGTTGCGCAGTTGCCAACTCGTTGGCTGCCGTGCAAGGTGGTGCTCGTCATGTGCAAGGCACACTCAATGGCCTGGGCGAGCGAACGGGTAACACCAACTTGACCACCGTCATTCCAAACTTGCAATTGAAAATGAACTACGCGTGTCTACCCGACGGCCGACTCGAGCGTTTGACACAAGTAAGCAACTTTGTCGCCGAGATATTGAACAGGCCAATGAACCCGCAGGCGCCTTACGTTGGCACGTCGGCATTCGCACACAAGGCCGGTTTACATGTGTCGGCAATGGCTCGCGCGAAAGACGCGTACGAACACGTGGCGCCCGAGTTGGTTGGTAACGGCACGAGGTTTCTCGTCTCGGAAATGGCCGGCAAAGCAACTGTCACCATGAAGGCCGACGAGTTGGGCCTGAGCCTTGACGGCCCAGCAATCAACAGCGTGATCGAAGACCTAAAGCGTCTCGAGAACGAGGGCTACCACTTTGAGGCAGCCGACGCATCGCTAGAAATGTTGATGCGCAGGGCAACTGGTTGGAAGCAGGACTTCTTCAGCGTGGAATCGATGCGAGTGATCACCGACGAGGCTGCAGACAGCACCTTCACCACTGAAGCAACAGTGAAAGTAACAGTGGGTGACAGCAGAGAGGTTCGCACGGCGGAGGGCAACGGCCCCGTTAACGCAATCGACACCGCGTTGCGCTCTGCGTTGTCGAAGAACTACCCGCAACTTTCTAAAGTGCACCTCACCGACTACAAAGTGCGAATTTTGGATTCGGGTTCTGCAACGGGTGCAGTAACGCGAGTGCTCATCGATGCCACAAACGGTGATAAATCATGGACGACCATTGGTGTGTCGCCAAACATCATCGAGGCGTCGTGGCGCGCACTAGAAGAGTCGCTTGTATTCGGGCTGCTGCACACCTCGGGCAACTAGGCTCGCTTGCGTATGGCCGCACCAAAGCACACACGAGTAGACCCAACCGATGCGCCTCGCGCATACGAATCGCCGAACCACGTTCCTGATAGTTGGGTGAAGGATCGTCCAGCAGAGATTCTTGGTCGGCAGCCGCAGGGCGCCAAGCTTGGCCATCAAGGCCCCGACCAGGGTTACATCTTGTTGTTGGCCAACCGTGTCAAACACAAGATCAAAGTGCAAGAGGGCGAAAATCTGGAAGATGCAATCCGCGGCTCCATTGGCATTGCGTTGAAGCGCGCATCCATGTACGGCCGCGCACCCGTCATGCACGACCTCACCTTTGCCCTCACCATTTGGGGCTGGTTTGTAGAAACCCCGCCAGCCGACTTGCTGACAAAGCGTCGCACAGTGTTTGCCGGCCTTCGCGATGCACACCACTATTACGAGTGCCGAGAACTTGTCGACATGGTGCCCGACACAACATTTCAGTTGTCAATCGATCAGTTGACTGCCTCGACACCTATGTCGTGGCGTGCGCTCACCGGCGCGTAAACACTTGCTACAGAGCGTGGGCTTCTAGATCACTGAGGTCTACAAATTCGAGTGATCGAATATGTGTTGCATGCAAATTGACCTTTGGTGCTTTGCCCGCGTCTAGCGCTTCTTGCCAACGCATTGCGCAGAGACACCAGTGATCTCCGGCCTTCAAGCCAGGGAAACCATATTGAGGCATTGGCGTCGACAAGTCGTTGCCGGCTGCTTTTGAAAACGCTAAAAAGTCGTCGGTCATCACTGCACACACTGTGTGCACGCCAGTGTCGTCGCCACTTGTTTCGCAGCAGCCCGTGCGAAAGAATCCTGTCATCGGAGACGTGCAGCATGTGGTGAGTGGTTCACCGTAAATATTGGTTTGGTTGGTTTGTGTCATAGCGAAGTAGTCATCACGATAGTGCTCACCCATTGTGCATGGGCTACTCAGATAGCCTGAATATCAATGTCAACTGCCACGCCGCGATATCGCTTTGCACCATCACCAACCGGATATTTCCATGTGGGTGGCGCTCGTACCGCGTTGTACAACTGGCTGTTGGCGCTGAAGAACAACGGCACTTTTGTGTTGCGCATCGAGGACACCGACGAATCGCGCAATCAGCCGCAATGGACACAGGGCATCATCGACGCGCTTGCATGGATTGGCATCGACAGCAACGACCCTCATTTTGAAGGCCCGTACTTTCAATCCACCAACGCCGAAGCCCACGTTGCCGCTGCACACAAACTATTTGCTGCCGGCCACGCGTACTACTGCGACTTGACCACCGAACAGATCCAGGAACGCGCCAAGGCAGCAGGGCTCAATGGATACGACGGCTACTCACGCGACCGCGGCCTTGCCGCAGGGCCAGGCCATGTGTTGCGTTTCAAAGTGCCTGCTGGCAAAACGATTGTGCACGACACCGTTCGCGGCGAGGTGGAGTTTGATAACTCGACAATCGAAGACTTTGTGTTGTTGCGCGGCAACGGCACCCCAGTGTTTCTCATTGCAAACGTCGTTGATGACATGACCATGAACATCACACATGTGGTGCGCGCAGAAGAACACCTGCCAAATACACCTAAACAGCAGATGCTGTGGGACGCGCTTGGCGTAACCCCGCCGGTGTGGGCACATGTGCCCGTGTTGGTAAACGAGCAACGCAAGAAGCTGTCGAAGCGCCGCGACAAGGTGGCCGTCGAGCAATACCGCGAAGAGGGAATCTTGCCCGAGGCAATGGTCAACTATCTGATGACGCTTGGTTGGGCACCTATTGGCGACACCGAAATTGTCCCTTGGGAACAAATCGTTCAGGAGTTCTCGTTAGAGAGCGTCAATCATTCGCCGGCCTTTTTCGATATCAAAAAGTTGCAGGCGTTTAACGGCGAATACATTCGCAAAATGCCGCTGGCGGATTTCGTTGACGCCGCCAACAACATTCTCACTAGCGCTGCTGCAACATGGCCTGCCGAGCGTTACAAGCCCGAAGTGTTTGCCGCGATGGCGCCTCTTGTGCAAACACGAGTTGCAGTGATGGCCGAAGTGGTGGACATGGTGGACTTCCTGTTCATGGCAGAGCCACCCATCGACGACGCGGCATTCACGAAAGCGTTCAGCGCCGACTTCGCCATTCCTACCTTGACGCAAATCGCCACCGCTTTCGAAGCAATCGAGTGGAATGCTGAGAGCATCAAGCAAGCCGTTGAAGCCGTGGGCACAGAGCACGAAGTGAAGTTGGGCAAATTGCAGGGCCCGCTGCGCATTGCAATCACCGGACGCTCAGTTGGCCCGCCGTTGTTCGAACCAATCGA
>CAZNBF010000037.1:0-9450 GCA_964571325.1 uncultured Acidimicrobium sp. | reverse complement strand
TTCGCACAACAGGCGAAATTCGGTCTTGGTGAGAACTACTTCGTTGTGATCGAGCAAAACTTTTCCCTCGTCGGGAATGATCTCCAGATTTCCAAATTGAAGTTTGGCATGGCCAGTTGCTGACGGCTTGGCCCTTCGAAGGAGCGCCCGAATACGAGCCGCAAGTTCTTTGGGTGCGAATGGTTTCGTGAGATAGTCGTCCGCGCCTGCCTCGAGGCCAGCAACAACATCGTGTGTGTCGGCGCGTGCGGTAACCATGACGACTGGAACATCGCTCAGTTTGCGAATATTTCGACACAATTCAAAGCCGTCGATTCCGGGCAGCATGATGTCGATAAGTACGACATCGGTTGTGGTGCGTTGGAAGACTTCGATAGCTTCTTCACCGCTGGATGCCTCATGAACTGTCCAGCCTTCGTCTTCAAGGGCCAACTTGACAGACGCGCGGATTCGCTCGTCGTCTTCAACGGTTAAAACGCTGATCCCCACAGACATCATTGTTACTCGCTATTGGTGCTGGCTGCGGTGATGAGCGCCGAGAGGGGACCGAATATCCCTGGCGGACTTACGAGTAGTTCCGCTGGGCGAACTGGCCCGCCCGAAAAGTCTCCCGATAGGCAACCCGCCTCGCGGGCTATCAGTTCGCCTGCTGCTATGTCCCATGGAAACAAGTTTTCTTCGAAGTAGGCGTCCAATCGACCGCATGCAACGAAACAAAGGTCGATGGATGCAGCGCCAAATCTGCGGATGTCTCGTATGTCATGAATCATCCGCGAGACGCGTTGGGCTTGGATAGTGCGGGCATCAGCCGAATAGCTGAAGCCTGTGCACACCAATGCCTGCGAGATTTCGTCAATGTCGTTGCAGCGAATTGGCTGGTCGTTCAGAAATGCGCCGCCGCCACGCGTTGCGGTAAACATCTCATCAAGCGCCGGAATGTATACAACTCCTGCAAGTGGGCCTGTGTTGTCGGCGGCACCGATGGACACCGCCCAGTTGGGAAGTGCATAGAGGAAGTTGGTCGTTCCATCTATCGGGTCGATGTACCACGTGATGTCTGTTTCGCCCGAGTGCGCCGCACCCTCTTCTCCCACCACCGAGTCGAGCGGCCGCAATGTACGTAGTCCTTCAAAAATCATTGCCTCTGACGCGCGATCGAACTCGGTAACCATGTCGGTCCCGGTCGATTTGGTTTGAACGTTGTGCAGCCCGGCTTTTCTCCCTGCTAGAGCCATATCTCCTGCGGCACGTGCCAACTGTTTGGCAATACCAAGCGCATCTATGGCCGAGGTCGGCGTCATTTGTCGGATATTTCTCGCCACTCGCCAACGGCACGAAGCACAAGCACTGCAACAACGCTCATTCCGATGGCGCCCGATAGCGAACCAAGCAACAAACCAAATCCGGTACCAACTTGGCAATCTCCTGAACACTGCACGTCCACGAGTGAGTAGCCAATTGCTCCACCAGTGAGGCCGGCAATACAAATTGCGGCAAAGGCAATTGCGCGTGCAAGCGGGGATGGGAGTGCGGAAAGTTGACGATCTTGCGAGCCGGGGTTTGACACAGCGTTATCGTAGTTGTCACCGTGGTTCACTCTGTAAACGCACCTCCGCGAACGATTTTGCATGTTGACATGGACATGTTTTTCGTGGCGGTCGAGTTACGTAGACGTCCAGAACTGCGTGGCCTGCCGGTGGTTGTTGGCGGCGATGGGCAACGTGGTGTTGTCGCTGCAGCCTCGTACGAGGCCCGCCGGTACGGAGTCTTCTCCGCAATGCCCGCATCGCGCGCCCGCAAACTTTGTCCCAACGCAGTATTTCTTCCGGGCGACATGGATGAATATGTGAGCGTTAGCGCTCAGGTATTTGAGATTTTTCATGACTTCACACCCCTGGTCGAAGGGCTCTCACTGGACGAAGCATTTCTTGATGTAACAGGTTCGTTGCGGGCAATCGGCTCGGGCTCCTACATTGCGGCAGAGATCAGGCGCCGCGTGCTCGAAGAGATCGGTCTCGTATGTTGTGTTGGGGTTGCACCAAGCAAGTTCATTGCAAAGCTTGCATCCAAGCACGCGAAACCAATCGCAAGCGCGAGTGGCGTCAAACCAGGTTTGGGTGTGTACGAGGTGTTGGCAGGTGACGAACTCGCCTTCGTTCGTCCGATGCATGTCAAATCTTTGTGGGGCGTTGGCCCGGTGACGCTAGAGAAGCTGACAAGGCTTGGTATAACGACCGTCAATGACTTGGCAGCCATAGAAGTTCGTGCACTGGCTGGGATAGTTGGCGAAGCGCATGCGCAACACCTGCATAACTTGGCCCACGCCGAAGACGACCGAGACGTCGAGCCCAACCGAGAATCGAAATCAATCGGCAATGAGGAAACATTCTCCAGCGATATGTATTCGGTTGACGAGGTTTGGGCGCATGTCGTGCGTTTGACCGACTCGGTATCGAAGCGTTGTCGAGAGGAATCTCAATGGCCGCGAACATTGACCCTCAAGATTAAGTACGCAGATTTTCAAGCCGTCACTCGTTCGCATACAGAGCAAACCGCGGTCACAAGTTCTCAGGCAATGTTGAAGATGCTCGAGCCGCTATTGACCACCATCGACGTTGCCCGCGGAATTCGGCTTGTGGGCGTGAGTGCTCGCAATTTCGACAGTGATGGACACCAGCTGTCGCTGTTCGATGAAGGCATTCAAAGTAGTGACGCAGCGGTGCTTGATGAGGCATGGGCACCTGCAACGCAGGCGATTGACGACATCCGAGAGCGGTTTGGCGACAGCGCAATACGCCCTGCCAGCACCCTGAAATCGACGGATACATCTACCAGCACCCCATGGGGGCCGCGAGGCGTTTCCGAATAGTTCTTGTGACATTGAGTTTTCACACAAACCGTGCGAGACTGTGCGCATGCCACTTTCCGATGATGAGCAAAGAATCCTTCGCGATATCGAGCAGCAGCTGCAATCGGATGAACGTTTTGCTACAGCCGTTTCGCCCTCTGGGCTCTACCGACATTCAGTAAAGACGGTTCGGTGGGCCGCACTTGGAGTGTTTTCCTCGTTGGTCTTCACTGTTGTTGCGCTGCAGGTGCATTTCATTTTGGCGTTTGCTGGTTTTCTTGGGATGCTCGCATGCGTTCTGGTTATCGAGCGCCAGCTGCGTGCCATGAGCAAGGTTGGCCTGAAAGATGTAGCCGCAAGCATTCGTGGGTCACGAATTGCTGCTCAAGCAATGCGCTCCAAATACGGCCGCGAGTAGTTCGGGCTGGCTCGTAAGTGGCCGATCACGTTGGTTTTCTCGCCGTTGACATTGGCGGCACCAAGCTTGCGACAGCAATCGTTGCGCATAATGGGGTAGTAGTCGCTCGCAGTCAAACCCCGACACCGAAAATCGATGTATGGGCGACGCTTTCGTCGCTGATCTCGCAACAACTCTCGTCGGCGCCAATTTCGGTGTCCTCGGTCGGCGTCGGTTGCGGCGGCCCAATGGAATTAAGCGGTGAGCACGTTTCTCCATTGAATATTCCAGACTGGCGCAGCTTCCCATTGCGCGAACGTTTGAGTGAACTCACTCAGTTGCCAGTGTTCATCGCTAACGATGCGCAGGCAATTGTGTTGGGCGAAGCATGGTGCGGGGCTGCTCAAGGAAGAAGCGACGTGCTGGGCATGGTGGTGTCAACGGGTGTGGGCGGCGGAATTCTTTCGCGCGGAAACTTGGTTGTTGGTCGACTGGGCAATGCGGGCCATATCGGGCATATCAATGTGCAACCCGACGGCCGGTTATGTGCTTGTGGGGCTCGAGGCTGTTTAGAGGCCTACGCCTCGGGGCCATCGATCGCCAGCATCACCGGCCTGCCAGCCGAAAGTGCTTCGCCCGAAACGGTTCTGACAACGGGCCGTTATGTGGGTCGGGCAATTGCGTCCGCTGCGGCCATGTTGGACTTCGACTTGGTCGTGATCGGTGGGTCGGTAGCGCTCGGTTTCGGAGGGCCATTCTTTGCCGCGGTTAGCCAGGAGGTTGAGCAATCGGCACGATTGGACTTCATCCGCGGGGTGCAAGTGAAACCAGTGGGTTTGGGGGCCGATTCTCCTCTGGTCGGGGCTGCAGCCGTTGCGCGGATGGCGACTATCGTTTAGAAAATGCATCCCTCTTACAGCGCCGAAGCAGAGCAGTACCGAGCAAAGGTTCAGCAGTTTCTTGCAGACAATTTGCCGAAGAATTGGAAAGGTACTGGTTCGCTCGAAGGTGAAGAACTAGAGAGTTTTGTACGCGGTTGGCGACCGGTGTTGGCGAAGAGTGGGTACTTGGCACCGGGCTGGCCAGTTGCGTATGGCGGCGGCGGTTTGTCGGCTCTAGAGCAAGTGATCGTTGCAGAAGAATTTGAGCGTGCGGGTGTTCCAACAGGTGGCCCTAATGATGTGTTCAGTATTCAGATGCTTGGAAACACGTTGTTGTTGTTCGGTACCGAAGAACAAAAGAAGCATTTCCTGCCGCGAATTATTTCCGGTGAAGACACGTGGTGTCAGGGATACAGCGAGCCCAATGCAGGAAGCGATCTTTCTAATGTTGGTTTGAAAGCAGTGCTCGATGGCGATCAATGGATTATCAACGGTCAAAAGATTTGGACTTCTGCGGGACACCTAGCCGACCACATTTTTACGCTTGCAAGAACAGACCCAGACTCACCGAAGCACAAGGGAATTTCCTTCTTGTTGGTTGACATGCGTCAACCAGGTATCGAGGTTCGTCCAATCAAGATGATTTCGGGCGAAAGTGAATTCAACGAAGTGTTCTATACCGATGCAACAACGCCAAAGGATCAAGTTGTCGGCGGTGTCAACAACGGTTGGGCTGTCGCCATGGGTCTGCTTGGCTTCGAGCGAGGAGAGGCCGCAGCAACCGCGCCAATTCGTTTCGCCGCGGAGATCGATCGCCTGTTGGCACTTGCAAAAGAGCGAGGCGTAAACAACGACCCCCGTATGCGACAGAAATTGGCATGGTGCTACTCGCAAGTGCAGGTGATGAAGTACTTAGGAATGCGCACACTGACAAAGTTCCTGGCAGGACATCACCCAGGCCCCGACGGTGCAATTTTCAAACTGTTCTGGAGTGAATACCACAAGATTGTCACCGAAATCGGTGTTGACATCTTGGGAATGGACGCACTCGTGCCTTCGGGCAGAAAGCCTTCAAGTGCATTCCAAACCGATGATGCCGGTGCTCCAAACGATTCAATGAGCTGGGCAATGACCTTCTTGAATGCTCGTGCTGGCACCATTTATGCCGGCTCTTCGCAGATTCAGCGCAACATCATCGGCGAGATGGTGCTTGGACTGCCTAAGGAACCCAAGCCGGGTTGATGAGATGAGCGTTCGCACGTATGTAGGCCTTCTGCTCGCGATCATTGCGCGCCCCTGGTTGTGGGTGACTGCGGTTCGCCAGGGATGGCGCATGATCCCCAATCGCTGGTGGGCACGAGCACCGTTTCTGCCAGTTCCAGCAAAGGCATATGTGCAGTTTCGCCTAGTCACTCAATACGGCACGGCCGAACACGACCCGTATATATATGACGTGATCGACTACTTGGAATGGTCCAGAGATTGGCACAGTACCAACCGCTCGAACGGGCGACGCCGAGGCTGAACCATGAGAAGCGCGCTCGTTCTTAATGCAACTTACGAGCCGCTGAGTGTGGTGTCCGCCCGAAGGGCTGTGTGCCTGGTGTTGTCAAGTAAAGCCGAGATTATTGAAGACGACGGCACGCACATTCATGCCGAGACCTTAAGCATTCCTTCGCCTCTCGTGATTCGATTGCGCTACGTGGTCAAGGTTCCGTATCACCGACGAACAGCGTTGTCGCGACGCGCTGTGTTCGCTCGAGACGACCACCGTTGCCAATACTGCGGTGGTGTGGCAGACAGCATCGACCATGTTCTGCCTCGTTCACGCGGAGGAATGAATGTCTGGGAGAACGTGACTGCAGCATGTCGGCCATGCAATTTACGCAAGCGCGACCGCACGCCCGAGGAAGCCGGTATGGCTCTTGCATCCGTTCCGCTTGTTCCTCGCGAGCTTGCTTGGGTCACTGTTTCGGTGGGCAGTGTGCCCGAGGTGTGGAAGCAATATCTTGCCCAAGCCTCTTAACGCGCAGTGGTCGGTGCAGCAACTGCACTCCAGCGCATCTGAACAGCACGCTCGAACATTTTCACCGGAACGAAGCGTGTTCGATGTTCGCATTAATCAATCGGCACTGGTGCTTGGCTCACGCCAAACTCCGGAGCTTGTCGACACCGATGCTTGTGCCCGAGAGAATGTTGAAATCGTGCGTCGCAGAAGTGGTGGTGGCGTCGTTTTTCTGGTTCCTGGCGAGCATGTTTGGCTGGACATCGTCATCCCGCGGACCGACGAATTGTGGGTCGATGACGTTGCATCATCAATGTGGTGGCTCGGCGAAGTCTGGGTACGTGCATTGGCAGATATCGGAATCGATGGTGCGCAAGTGCATCGCGGCAAATTACTCAACGATGCATGGGGTGAATTGGTCTGTTTCGCAGGCGTTGGGCCTGGCGAAGTGACCCTCTCTGCAACGGGGTCGAAAGTTGTCGGCATCAGCCAGAGGCGCACTCGCGACTATGCATCATTCCAGTGCACGGTCTTTCACGAATGGGCACCCGAACAGTTCGCGCCTCTTCTTCGCGACCTTCCTGGTTCGCCCGCCCAGATCGAAGAGCGCGTGGCCACGGTTCCAGCCGACACCGATGCCGTGGTAGACGCGGTTGTGAAGCAACTGCAGTTCAGCTCCTTGCTGCCGTAATCCCGCGGGATTGCCTTTCATATATAAAGCCAGCTCTGGCCGCTGCATGCCCAAAACAAAGTGGTGAAAAAAGGGGAAAGATCCTTGTAAGTGGGGGAAAGTGGGGATATCATATGAGTACTTCAGCGGAGTGCGGACTCTTCCGAAGTGGCAGTAAGTACGGGAATGTAAGCCCCACAAGGGTTTGCAAGGGCAGCGGAGGCAAGAGTGTTTGTAGGGGTGCACGAGAGGCAATTGGACCCAAAGGGTCGCATGGCATTGCCTGCCTCATTTCGTCCCCGTTTGGAACCCCGTTGTTACCTCTCTATTGGTCGCGACAAGTGCGTTGACATCCTCACCGCGGAGGCCTTTGAAGAGGTCGCTCGCGATGCAGTCGAAAAGGTTCGCCGCGGCGAGATGGACCGCAATCAGCAACGCGCGCTTGCAAGCAACACTTTCGAAGTATCGGTTGATGCCCAAGGTCGGATCAACATCGATGAAAAGTTGAGGGCGTATGCCGGCCTCACACTGAACTCGCGTGTTGTTGTCAGCGGCTCCTTTGATCGTGCAGAAATCTGGGATCCAACTCGTCATGAGCGCATCAGCGACGAAGGTCTTACACAAATCGCCGGAACAGGCCTCTAGGTCGGGGAAGGGGAAGCGCACGACAACATTTTCGAAGTTCGCTCTCTAAAAATCGGCAACTTCGCATTTCTGCAGTCCTTCAGTCAACAAGATGGACAGCCCCAACTCCGCCCGCTATTCGTCTCGTCGATCCGGGGAGACATCCCGGCGACACCGTTGGCTGGGGGGCTGCAGAGATGCGAATCTCGATAATCAGAGCAACGTTCGAGCGTCGAGCCAGAACATCATGTCAGCCACCCTTCACACTCGTGAATCATTTGATCACTCGCCAGTCATGGCCGAAGAAATCGTCGCTCTATTTGGCGATGTTCCCCACGGCGTCGTAGTCGACGCAACGCTTGGCGGAGCAGGGCACACCACGCGGTTGCTTGAGGCCTATCCGTGGATGTCCGTTTTGGGAATCGATCAGGACGACATGGCTATCGAACACGCAGCTGCGCTTCGCGCAAACTCGGCCGATATCGCTAGGCGGTTAGATGTTCAGCGCGGAAGGTTCGACTCGATTGACTCATTCCTGTCGCAGCGCAATATTGATTCGATCAGCGGCGCATTGTTCGACCTTGGGGTTTCTTCGCCGCAGTTAGACATGGCAGACCGAGGATTCTCGTACCGCCAAGATGGCCCTCTGGATATGCGCATGGACACGAATGCTCAACTCAGCGCAGCCGATGTTGTGAATGGTTACGAAGTTCAGCAGTTAACTGATGTTCTTCGCAATAATGCCGACGAACGTTTTGCGTTTCGTATCGCAAAAGCGATTGTTGCTGCGCGGCCAATTGCCAACACAACACAACTGGCGGAAATTGTTGCGAATGCGATTCCTGCACCAGCGCGCAGAACCGGTGGCCACCCAGCAAAGCGCACCTTTCAGGCAATTCGAATCGAAGTGAACAAGGAGCTCGATATTCTGCCTCGAGCACTACACGACGCAATACGTGCGACTGCGCCCGGCGGGCGAGTGGCTGTGTTGTCGTACCACTCTGGTGAAGACCGCATTGTGAAGCAGGCATTTCGTGATGCCGAGTCGAACCCTCTGGTGCAAACAGTCGCGTCCCCTTTTCAGCATCACCAATCGGCCAACAAATTGGTTCGCAAGGTGAAAGTTGCCGAGCGTCCAAGTGCTCGCGAAATTGAACTCAATCCACGCGCATCTTCTGCGCGACTTCGCGTGATTGAAAAGGTAGGCAGCTGAGATGGCGTTAGCGATATCGACCGCGAGGGCGCCACGGCGCAATACTCGTCCAGTCGTTTCGACACCCCCTGAACGCCATCTCACTGTCGTACCACCCGCAACGAAGGCAACTATTTCCTTTGTCGCTACTGCAATCTTCGGCATGTTCGTGCTCATTGCGGTGGTCATTGGTTTCCAGGCGTTCATAGCGCAACAGCAGTTGAAGCTGGATCACATCAGTAAGGAAGTTCGACTTGCGCGTAACTACACCGAAGAATTGCGTCAACAGAAAACGTCGTTGATCGCCCCAGACCGTTTGCGCGCAGAGGCAGCAATGCAAGGGATGACGCAAGGACTTGGTTCCAGGTTTACCGAGATCCCGGAAGATGTAGTTGCACAAGTACTTGTTGCAACGGGTCAGATGGACGAAGCAATCGCTCAACCACAACAAACTGCGGTATCGAACCCGCTTGCTGCATTGGCAACATTGCAGGCGCCGGGAGTAGCACCATGAATCTTGTAACTGGCACACGTCGACCACGTAGCGATGCCCGACAGGCATCGGAGATCGTTCGCGAGCGTGCACGTAAAGCAACTAAGTCGATGACTACCGATTTGCAGGGTGGACAAATCAGGCCCCGTCTGGTTGCCATGTACTTACTCGTAACCGTGTTGTTGCTGACAATGTTGTTGCGCACGGGTTACTTGCAAACCATTGGTTCGGATAAATACCGCGAAGCAAGCATGGATCAACGAACTCGAGTGGACACTATTCGAGCAGAGCGCGGATCTATCTTGGACAGGCAAGGCCTAGAGCTAGCACTACCGGTTCC
>CAZNBF010000036.1:0-9699 GCA_964571325.1 uncultured Acidimicrobium sp. | reverse complement strand
GCGTTTGCAACTTCTACTGCGCCGTGCCCGTACGCGTTTGCTTTTACTACTGCCCACAACTGCTGCGACGGGTTGGCGGCAATAAGTGCAGTGACGTTATTGCGAACCGCACCAAGGTCGATGTCGGCCCACGCCCAACGGGAAGCGAAGCCCAAGTTGCTCATGCCGCCGCAACCACAGCAACGGCAACGCTGTCGGTATGCGACAACGAAACGTGCCAGTTGGTGATGCCCTGCTGTTGTGCCAACACTTGTGCTCGGCCAGTCACGCGCAGCACCGGCTGCCCACTGTCTTTGCGTTCAATAGATACGTCGTGCATGTCGAATGCGCCAAGGCCAACGCCCAGCACCTTCATGGTTGCTTCGCGCGCGGCAAACCGTGCGGCCAAACTTGAGGCGTCGTCACGTTTGCCAACCATCGTTGCCAACTCTTCGCTGGTAAACAGGCGCGTACGCAAACTTGGCGTGCGCTCTAGTGCGCGGCGAAAACGATCGATTTCAACGACGTCAATGCCAACGCCAAGCATCACTATTTACCTGCAGCCGGTTGGCGCCAGTGATCTGCGGTGTCACTGATTGGCAGAATCAACAAGTCGGCTACCGACACCTGCGCCAGTCGCTCTTCATTAAAGAGGCCTTCGGTCTCGGTCACCCAGTCGACAAGGCGGTTGTAGCGATCGTCGTAGCCCTGCAACACCGCCTTGATCACGGGGACTGCAAGTGTTTCGTGGAAAACAACGTGCAGCAACGTGATGCCGGTGGTCTGCGAACCCTTTGTCTCGGGCACAAAAATAACGGTGCGGCCATCGCGTCGGCCACGAGCAACCAACACATTGCGGTCGGTTGCAACGCGGTGTTTTGTGCCCACAAGCGCACTGCTTCGCTCGACACTTGACGAGAGTTCAAGCGCAATACCACCACGATCGACAATGCTCACCGTTGCGGTGTTGTTCTCGACGCTGCCGTCGATTGCGTAACGAGTGAATCCGACTACTTCTTTCACTGCGGGATCGAGATCGGCAATAATCTTGAGCGCCTTGTACGACAAACGGTCGCGCGGCACGCCAGCTGTCAATACCTGTTGCACCGTTGCTCTGTCTAGGAGGCCCTCGTCGCTGCGGGAAATACCAACCGTCACTGTCTTTGCTTGGTGCTTAATTGCATCAACTGGCCGAGTGAGTTCGTCGATTGCTTTTGTCAGCGCACTGGTGAGGTCGTCAATCAGCGCCTCGGGCAATGCCACCTTGTCGCTGTTGGCTTGGTAAGCCTGCAGCGGCTCTGGCGCCATGGCATCGCGCAACATGGTGACTACGCGTACTGCGGTGCTTGCCTCCAAGTTGCCGTCGTAACTTCCTGTTGCCAGCGCGTCGAAGAACCGTGTTGCAGGCGCGCCAATTTCATTGCGAACTTTCACTAGCAACTGGCCGCCAACGCCGCCGCGCTCTACCGCGTGTTCCACCACTTCGCGCGCAGCACGCAATGGGCGTGCAAGTGCATCGATTGCAAGCGCGGCTTCGTAGCCAAACAAATGGCCAACCATCACGCTCAAAATAAATGCAACGCTTGGGTCTACGCGAGGCACGGTAAGCACAACAGCGGCGGCCTCAAAACGATCTTCGCCTTCTGTGGCAATGACGATTGGCAGCGCTTTGTGCGCGCGATAAATCGCAATCTCTTTTGCAACGTCGGAGGCTGTGCCGTCTTGCAAGCCGGTGGCGCACACAATAATCATTGGTTCGCATGACAAGTCGATGTGCTTTTTGTCTTCGGTGATATCACAAGCGATGGACTTGTAACACAGCTCGCTTAATTTGATGCGAACTTCCTCGGCCGACACTGCGTTGAACCCGTTGCCAACCACTGTCCAGTACCTACGTGACGGAGCAAAGCTACGAGCGGCCTGCGCAATGGCGTCGCGGGTTCCAAGCACGGTGGTAAGTGCTTCAGGAATGGTGCGCAACGCTGCGAGCAACTGATGGCGCTCGCTTGCGCTGCCCATTGCCAGCGCCTCCGCAATCGCACAGGCCATCAGTGCGCCTGCAGCAACTTGCGAATAAAAAGCCTTGGTGCTGGCAACGCTCATTTCAACGTCGCGACCATCGGATGTGTACAACACGCCATCTGCTTTTGCCGCAAGTTCGCTGCCGCGTCGGTTGACAATCGCCAACACAGATGCGCCGCGTGTGCGGGCCAAATCCACCGTGCGGTTGGTGTCTGTGGTGGTGCCGCTTTGGCTGATTGCAACGATCAGCGTGTCGGCCATGTCTAACTCCAGCTGAAACCCAGACAACTCGGTGGCGGGAAGCGCATCGACTTGCACGCGGTGATCAACAAACTTGCGCAACAGCTGAGCGAGGCTGCGCCCAGCAATGGCCGCTGTGCCCTGCCCAATCACGCGAATGCGAACAATCGACCCCGACGCAAGCTTGGCAACAATATCGGCCGGCAAAATCGACTCGTCTAACGACGCGCGCAACACACCATCGTTCTCGGCAATTTTTCCGCGCAAGGTTTTGCGGAAACTTGAAGGTGCCTCGGCAATCTCTTTCGACAAAAAGTGCTTGTGTGCACCGCGATCGATATCGCGAGTGGTTACTTCCGCAGTAATGATGTGCGATTGATCAAGCGCAATGTTTGATCCGTTGTAAGCAAGCAACCGCACGCCGCCAAGCTCGCCAGCAAGATCGCCATTGACAACCATGATTTGACCCCGACTTGATGGGTCGTTGTCTAGCGCAAGCGCTTCGCCATCCATGCGCAAATAGCCAAGCGTTTCTTCAACAACGCCATATGGCTCGCTTGCCACAATAAATCGATCTTCGGCAAGGCCCACGCAAAGCCCTTGCCCACTGCCACGCAATGCAAGCATCACCGTGTTTGGTGCATCGGCGCTTGCAGCTGCAATTGCTACCGATCCTTCAAACTCGGAAACGGTGGCGCGAAATGCTTCCTCTAACGATGAGCCGCCCGAGATGAGGCGCGACACCGCAGTCGGTATCACCTTGGCATCGGTGGTAATTGGTTCGGCAATTTTCAGCGAACGACGAAGCGTTATCTCGGCGTGGTTATCAACATCGCCATTTAATGCGGCGACCAGATACGGGGCACCTGCGGCCGCACCTACTTCTTCGCTGTTTACAGGATGCGCATTTGGCTCGGAAATAATGCCGACGCTTGCCCAACGCGTGTGCCCGATTACCGAAACACGCGCGCCTGGTTGGCTCACCAACAGCCGCAGCAAGTCGTCGCTGCGAACGGCATCGCGCATCACTCGGGTGTTGTCGCCAAGTTCGCCAATTTCGGCCGCTGCCTTGTACACAAAAGACCAAGCCCGAGTGGCGCTGCCCACGCGAACCGAACGAGAAGTAAACAACGGGTCGTCCGTGCGTCCAGCAAGCAACGGCACCACCCTGTTGTCGGACGCCTCGATCTCGTGGCCCCAAACCAACACGTTGACGCCGGCCGAGTCGCGGCCACGCACTTCCATGCGATCGATGGCGGCGAACGATTGCTGAATAGTGAAATACGCGTTGCGTGCACTGGTGGTTGCGTCGGCGCCTGCCAAGTCGAGCACCATGTTGGCATTGTGAATGCGATCGTTGCGCAACGACCACGAGGCATCGCGCAACGCAATCAACTCGTTGCTTCTGCGCTCTATCTCTGCTGCTGGCAAACCGGACGAATTCTCGAGTGCCTGTTCTGCCGTGAAGGAAATGCGCTCTAAGCGCTCGACACGCGAGACCAACTCTGCTGCGAATGCCGCATTGTTATAGAGCGCGCCAAGCCCTGCATCACCGCGCAATGCGGCATCGGCTTCGGCAACGATCTGGGCGCACTCGGCAATTGCTGCCCTATCGCCTGCGGCAATTGCCTGGTCGAGGGCGCGAACAATGTCGGCCGCAATGGGCAATGGCCTGCCGCTTGGCCGCGACACAACACAAATGATGCCGCACATGTCTTACAGGCTACCGATGTTGCCCAAGCCGCAAAATGACGCTGTCGGCCAATGCTTGCGCCACTTTGCCAGCGGTCTCCTCGTATTGCGCCTCCACCATCACGCGCACCAGCGGCTCTGTTCCGCTTGCGCGAAGCAGCACCCGCCCAACGCCCTGCAGTTGCTTCTCGGCATCAGCAATTTCTTTCGCAAACAGTTTCGCCAAGTCTTTTTCCATGCGCTCGACTTTCACGTTGATGAGCACCTGCGGCAGCGAGGTCATTGCTTCGCGTGCCAACTGCTGCAGCGGCACACCCTTGCGACGCACCAAGTCCAACAACATCAGGCCGGCAAGCGCGCCGTCGCCCGTGGTTGCGTGACTGCGATAAATGATGTGTCCGCTTTGCTCGCCACCCAACACCAAGTCATGTTGGTCGAGTGCAACCAATATGTTTCTGTCGCCTACGGCAGTGGTAACAACCGAAATCTTTTGCTCTTTCATTGCACGATGAAACCCTGCGTTGGTCATCACTGTTACTGCAACCGTGTTGTTGCGCAGTTGTTTGCGGTCGCGCAGGTCTGTTGCCGCAAGTGCAAGCAAATGATCGCCGTCCACAACATTGCCGGCGTGATCACAAGCAATCACTCTGTCGCCGTCGCCATCAAATGCAAGGCCCATGTCGGCCTGGTGCAGGCGCACCGCCTCGCTCAGCGCGTCGGTGTGTGCCGCACCGCATTCGGCATTGATGTTCTTGCCATCTGGCTCGCAATGTATTGCAATGACTTCGGCGCCAAGGCGGGCAAATGCGAACGGGGCAACATCGCTCATTGCTCCGTTGGCGCAATCCAGCACCACCCGCACACCGCTTAATGCTTTGGGTGTAAACAGCGACGCAAGGTGCTCTAGGTACGAATCGGTCGGTTTATCCAACTGAGGTATTTCTGCAAGCAAAGTACCCATTGGCTCGAGGGCCATGCTGTTGGAAATGCTGTCTTGTTGCTCGTCGCTCAGCTTTACGCCGCCAACCGCAAAAATCTTTACGCCGTTGTCGGAATATGGGTTGTGCGAAGCAGTGACTACGGCACCCGCACATTGCTTTTGAGCAGCAACAAATGCAACGAGCGGCGTTGGCACAACACCCAGAGACTGCACACTTGCGCCACCTGCAACGAAGCCAGAACTGAGCGCAGTGAGTAAACGTTGACCGGATTCGCGAGTGTCGCGGCCAACAACAACGGTGCTAATGCCAAGCACTTGCGCGGCAACACGGCCAAGGTTAAAAACGTATTCTTCGCTCAGTTCGTCGAAGGCAACGCCACGAACGCCGTCGGTTCCAAAGGTAAGCATCTGTCACACACCACACACAGCAAACGCCGTGCGCGAACGCAAAGATTTAACGCTTTGTGTACTGAGGCGCCTTGCGCGCCTTCTTGAGGCCGTACTTCTTGCTCTCTTTTTTGCGCGAGTCGCGAGTAAGCAAGCCAGCCTTGCGAAGCACAGAGCGCTTCTCAGGATCGAGTTCCAAAATGGATCGTGCGATACCCATGCGCAATGCGCCTGCTTGGCCAGCAATGCCGCCGCCAATGATGTCGCAATCTACGTCGTATGTTTCTTCGGCTTCAACAACACGCAATGCCTCGGTGGCCATGTTGCGCTGCAGTGCACTTGGAAAGTACTCCTCAAACACGCGGCCGTTGATGGTGACTTTGCCGGTGCCTGGTCGCAAACGAACGCGTGCGACGGCTTCCTTGCGGCGGCCTGTTGTCTGTGTAAGTGGCTTTGTTCCCACGACTTCTCCTCTAATTATTTCTGGTTACTCAGCGCGCTTTTGCGTGCGGCAAGTTAAGAACTTTTGGATTTTGTGCTTCGTGACCGTGCTCTGGGCCAGCATGCACCTTGAGCTTCTTGATCATCTGTCGACCAAGTGGGCCCTTTGGCAACATGCCACGAATGGTGCGACGAATTGCGTCTTCTGGTTTGCGGCTCAGCAAGTTGCCGTAAGTCTGTGAGCGCAAACCGCCCGGGTAACCGGAGTAGTCGTGAACAAGTTCGCTGTCGGCTTTGCCTTTTGTCAAGACAATTTTCGATGCATTGACGATGACCACGTGGTCACCGGTGTCCATGTGCATGGAGAACATTGGCTTGTGCTTGCCGCGCAAGATGCTGGCAACTTCGGTAGCCATACGACCGAGGACGAGGCCATCGGCGTCGACGACATGCCACTCGCGGACCACTTCACTTGCTTTTGGGGAATACGTGCGCATCATAAATTCACTACTTTCGTCTAACCGAGATCTTGGCGAGAAACCGCCAAAGTGGCGCTCCTGCAGAGGTTTAAGGATAGGGGTACGGGCGGCCTTTTCACAATCCCGCTGGGTAGCCAACTTCCCACAGGCAAAGGCCATGGGGCGGGGCAACTTGGGAAGCCTGGGCGCGGTCGCCCGAGACAACGAGCCCTCGCATATCGCTTGGCGGGCGCTTGCCCATCCCAATATCAATGAAGGTTCCCACCAATGCGCGCACCATTTGGTGACAAAACGCGTTGGCCTTGATCTCAAAGCGCACAATTCCGTCGCCGAGATCGCGCCACTCAGCCTTCATCACGTTGCGGCGCATCGAATGTTCGAATGTGTCGTTCTCGTCAGCAGGTTTTGGTTTGCGGCAAAATGCCGAAAAGTCGTGTTCTCCAATGATGGCGTCACTCGCCAACTGCATTGCCTTGATCTTGAGCGGAGTCGTAATCTGCCACGCGGTGTTCACCAAAAATGGGTTGGGCACAGCGCTATTGAGCACCGTGTAGCGATAGGCACGCCACATTGCGGAATAGCGGGCATGAAAATCTGGCGTGGTCCATGCGTATTCGCGAACCGCAATTGACGGACCACACAACGCATTGAGTTGTTTCGCAAGCACTTCCAGATTGACGCGATCCGGAAGATCGAAACCAATCACCTGCCCCCATGCATGTACACCTGCGTCGGTACGCCCAGCCGGAGTGATTTTGATTGGCTCTTGCAAAATTTGTGCAAGCGCGCCTTCAATAACGGAGGCGACGGTTTCTACGCCAGGGTTTGTTGCAAAGCCGTGATAGTCATCGCCCTTGTAGG
Organism: uncultured Acidimicrobium sp.; assembly: GCA_964571325.1. Classification (GTDB taxonomy): domain Bacteria; phylum Actinomycetota; class Acidimicrobiia; order Acidimicrobiales; family Ilumatobacteraceae; genus UBA3006. The sequence continues at coordinate 2,658 of CAZNBF010000036.1, read as the reverse complement.
CAATGGTCATGCGCGCACGACGCACGGTGGTTACGCAGGTCTAGACGAGTTCGATACGCGACATCGGTGCGTTGTCACCGTGGCGTGGTCCGAGCTTCATGATGCGTGTGTATCCACCGTTGCGACCGATGTAACGAGGAGCAACGACATTGACCAACTTGTTAGTCATTTCCTTGTCGTTGAGGTAGCTCTGGATTTGGCGAATGCGGTGAACGCGCATTGGGCCGTCCTGAGCTTTGATCGCTTTCGTGATCAACTTCTCGGCGATTGGGCGCAGCATTTTTGCCTTGCCCTCAGTCGTGGTGATTCCTTCTGCGGCAAACAATGACGCGGCAAGGTTTGCCATCAAAATCTTTTGGTGGTGAGCACTGCCGCCGAAGCTGCGTGATCGTCGTGGTGTTGCTGGCATCTCTCATCGTCTCCTGTGAAGTACGTGCGTGGTGTTTGTAGCGCTAAATCAGATACGCAATGACAAGCCGCGCTCGTCAAGCTTGAGTTTGATTTCGTCCAAGGACTTCTGGCCGAAGTTGGTGATGTTGAGCAAGTCTTCTTCGCTGCGAAGTAGCAACTCGCCAACGGTGTTGACTTGTGCGCGCTTGAGGCAGTTGCGTGGGCGCTCGGAGAGGTCGAGGTCTTCGATGCTCAGGTCGAGGTCTGGGGAGCCCATTCCGGTGCCGGCAATTTCGCCCAACTCAAGTGCAACTGGTGCATCGCTCATGGTTGCGACAAGGTCGACCAATGAACGAAGCGTTGCGCCTGCCGAAGCAAGTGCTTCACGTGGCTCGATTGAACCGTCGGTCTCGATGTCGAGCACGATGCGGTCGTAGTTGGTGCTTTGCTCGACGCGTGTTGGCTCGACGAGGTATGTGCAACGACGTACTGGCGAGAAGATGGCATCGATTGGAACAATGCCGATCACTTTGCGGGTGTCGCGATCGCTCGAGACATAGCCTTTGCCGCGCTCTACGGTGAGATCGACAACTAAACGACCCTTGTCCGAAAGCGTTGCAATGTGTTGCGACTTGTTGAGGATCTCGATGCCGGCTGGGCAAACAAGATCTCCCGCGGTGATTTCCTTCGGGCCCTTGATGTCCACGCTGATGACCGAAGCTTCATCGTTTTCCGAAACGACAACAATGTCTTTCAGGTTGAGGATGATTTCGGTGACATCTTCGGTGATGCCTGCGATCGTGTCGAACTCGTGGAGAGCTGACTCGAACTTGACCGTGGTGATTGCTGCACCTGGGATGGACGACAACAACATGCGACGAATCGAGTTGCCGATGGTGTGTCCAAGACCTGGTTCAAGTGGTCCGATAGAGAACTTCTGACGGTTGTTCTCTGCGGTGCCAATTGCTTCCACTGTTGGGCGTTGAATGACGAGCATGATGTCTCCTTAGGCCAATACGTATATAGGGGGTTACTTCGAGTACAACTCGACGATGAGCTGTTCGCGGACTGGAACGTCGATGTGTTCACGCTGCGGCAATTCGCGGACAGTAACTTGCTTGCCGCCTTCTGCTGCTTCGATCCAACCAACCATGCGGCGGTCGAGCGTGTCGATGTTGTGTTGAATAATGATCAGGTTCTTTGCCTTCTCGGAAAGCGTGATGACTTGCCCACGCTTGACGGTGTACGAGGCAATGTCGACGCGCTTTCCGTCTACCAAGATCATTCCGTGGTTAACGAACTGACGTGCCTGCGGACGGGTGCTGCCCCAGCCTGCGCGGTAGACAACGTTGTCGAGACGGCACTCGAGTAGACGCAACAGGTTTTCGCCGGTTGGGCCCTGCAAACGGGTGGCCTCTTCGTAGGTCTTGCGGAACTGACGCTCGAGAACGCCGTAGATGTACTTGGCCTTCTGCTTTTCCTGCAACTGCAAAAGGTATTCGCTGCCAGCACCACGACGACGGGTACGGCCGTGTGTTCCTGGTGGGAAAGGGCGACGCTCGAGAGCCTTTGCGCCCTTGGTGTTTTCGAAAACGTTGATGCCGAGGCGGCGCGAGATGCGCACCTTTGGTCCGGTATAGCGAGCCATGATTACGGCCTCTTTCGCTTAGGTTGCAGGCAACCGTTGTGTGGAACCGGCGACACATCTTTGATGCCGGACACTTCGATGCCGAGGTTTTGGATAGAACGCAGTGCGGTGTCGCGCCCAGAACCTGGGCCCTTCACATGCACCTCTGCGCGACGAAGACCCTGCTCCATTGCTGCACGGCCTGCCTTTTCGGCTGCCATCTGTGCGGCGAATGGTGTGGACTTGCGCGAACCGGAGAAACCAACGCCACCGGAAGATGCCCATGAAATGACATTTCCCTCGGTGTCGGTGATGGACACGATGGTGTTGTTGAACGAGCTCTTGATGTGCACGACGCCTGTCGTGACATTCTTGCGATCGCGCTTGCGAACGCGGCGAACTACTGGTGCCTTTGCCATGGGTTACTTCCTCACTGCCATCTTCTTGTTGGCCACGGTCTTCTTCGGGCCCTTACGAGTACGAGCGTTGGTGTGTGTGCGCTGACCGCGGACAGGAAGCCCCTTGCGGTGACGCGTGCCTTGGTATGAACCAATTTCGATCTTGCGCTTGATGTCGGTTTGTACGTCGCGGCGACGATCGCCTTCAACGGTAAGGTTTTGCTCGATGTACATACGAATCTT
>CAZNBF010000035.1:0-9802 GCA_964571325.1 uncultured Acidimicrobium sp. | reverse complement strand
GCCTTACGTTCGAAGCTGTCCCATGCATGGCTTCCGGGCACAACTCGGGTTGCGCCGCCTTCTGCCGAAAAGTCGGAGAGTGCAAACATGCACGACACGGTTACTTGGCGTTCGCCAGGCCCAAGCACCAGTGGCCAGTTGTCGGCATCGCGATGCAACCATTGGGCCTTTTCGCTAGGCCCGATAATCATCATCTGCCCAGTATTCATCCAGTATGAGGCGCAATGCGGGCGCAGTACGGCATCAGCTACGCCCAGCAGAATTGGGTGCACTAGCACGTTGTCGCGGAAGGCCTTCGATCGCATTGCCAACCTGGTGAAGCGCTTGGTGTTAGAACCCCAAAACTCTTGAACGCCAGAATCTGACGACTTGGTGCCGGGCCGCGTGTCGCGCATGGATTCGGCTAACTCGTTTCGCAGTTGCGAACGCACATCATCGGAAAGCATGTTGTGGACAATCACAGCGCCGTCTCGTTGGAAGGCTTCGAAGATCTGTGCGGCGGAATGCGTGTTTGCATCAAGTGCCGTCAACATCGCAATATCAGCAGATGCCATAATTCAATTTTACCATTCAACGTAATTGCTTCATTACAGAAGGTTCATAGCCCGTAAGGATTCAATAAGAATGTTATTGAGATAGGTTTTATCCATGGCTTCACAAAGTTTTCAGTTAGATGGCTTGCGCGCATTAGTTACTGGTGGCGGTTCGGGTATTGGCAAAGCAATTGCCGATGCAATGCGCGAAGCCGGCGCAACGGTTGTTGTCTGCGACGTAAACAATTCGACACAGCCCAACTACATCTGCGATGTTTCGAAGACGCAAGACGTTGAAGCAATGTTTAAGGGAATCGAGCACGACTTGGGCGGCCTCGACATCTTGGTGAATAACGTTGGCGTGCCTGGGCCAACTGCGCGAGTAGACCAAATGGACCCAGATGCTTACGACGAATGCGTGCGCATCAACCTTGGCGGCACATTTCGGGTGACGCACTTTGCGGTGCCTATGTTGCTGAAGTCGAAAGGTTCGATGATCAACATCTCCACAAGTGCAGGAATCTTTGGGTATCCACTTCGCTCTCCGTATGTTGCTGCAAAGTGGGGCGTCATTGGCCTCACCAAATCGTGGGCGATGGAGCTGGGCGAGTTTGGTGTTCGGGTAAATGCCATCTGCCCGGGCTCTGTCAGTGGGCCGCGGATGGATGGCGTCATCGAGCGCGAGGCGAAAGCGGTTGGCAAGACCCCAGAAGAGATTCGAACTGGTTACGAAAAGCAAGTGTCGTTGCAAACGTTTGTCGAGGCATCAGACATTGCTGCTTCGTGCGTGTTTCTCAGTTCGCCTGCTGCTCGTTATATCTCTGGTCAAGTCTTGCCAGTTGATGGAAACATTGAAACGATGCGAGCGTAAGTCGTTGTGAAAATAGATATTCAGTTAAATGTCGGGCAGTGCTCCTGGCAACAAACATCTGAAGCTGCACTAGTTGCCGAAAGTGCGGGCTACTCGGCGTTCTGGGTGGTGGATCATCTCTCTGGCGGCGTGATGAACGCACCAACCATGCCGGAGTGTTTCACCACGCTTGGTGCGCTTGCCGCAACAACAAGCCAAATTGGGCTTGGGTCGCTCGTAGTTAATGCAGGGTTGAGAAACGCTGCGCTTGTTGCCAACTCGGCAGCCACGGTGCAAAACATTTCTGGCGGCCGATTTATTTTGGGCCTGGGTGCTGGCGCGTCGCCCGCAAGCACGTTTGCATCCGAGTTGCACGCGGCCGGTGTTGAAGTGCTTCATTCAATGACTGAACGTCATGCCCAACTTGAGCGTGTGATGGACGTGCTTGATGAAGTTTGGTCGTCATCGCGTGACAAGAAGTATGAAACCTTCCCGCGCCCAGTTGTCGCTGTGCCGCGTTGGCTGGGTGTCAACTCGGTTGCACTTGCGGCCATTGCGGGCACGAAATGCGATGGTGTCAATGTAAGGGCAAGCCACCCGCAGCGCGCCGAGATTTTGAGCGCGGCAATTGGTGCAGCAAATGGAAAGCCGTTTGAAGCCACGGTGTGGGAGACATTCGACGAATCGTTATTGGATAGTTCGAACGACACCCGCAAGCAGTGGGCGAGCGAGGGCGTCAATCGGGTGATATTGCTGATGCGCGGTGTGCCCGACCTTCGCAGGCTTTCAGCGCCGATCGGCTGATTACAAAACGACGTTAACGAGTCGTTTTGGAACAACAATTATTTTGCTTGGCTGTGCGCCAGCAAGTGCCGATTGCACTTTTTCGTCGGCCATTGCCATGGCGCGCAATTCATCATCCGTCACGTTTGCCGACGCAGTGAGCTTGGAACGCATCTTGCCATTCACCTGAATGGGGATCTCGATGGTGTCGCTCACGAGCATTGCTGGGTCGGCAGTGGGGAACGGCATGTAAGTGAGCGACTCGGTGCGACCCAGTCGTTGCCACAACTCTTCTGCCATGTGCGGGCATAGTGGCGACAACATCTGCACCATCGCTGTTGCAACCTCGCGCGGTGTAGAGCCGTGCTCGTTCACATGGTGGGTAAGCGCGTTGTTCAATTCGATGAGCTTGGATATCGACGTGTTGAATCGCAAGCTGCTCATGTCGTTGGCAACACCGTGGATTGCCTTGTGCATGTCGCGTTGCAGTGCAAGCGGTGCAGCCTCGTCGCTCACATGAAGTTGGCCAGAGTCTTCGTCGACCAAGTTGCGCCACACTCGTTGCAAGAAGCGCTGCATTCCAACGACGTCGCGCGTGTTCCATGGGCGTGATGCGTCCAGTGGGCCGGTGCTCATCTCGTATAGGCGGAACGTGTCGGCACCAAACTCGTCATACATTTCGTCTGGCGTAACAATGTTCTTTAGGCTCTTGCCCATCTTGCCGTATTCGCGAGCAACGGTTTCGCCCTGCCACGTGTATACGCCATTCGCTTCTTCAACTTCGTTTGCGGGCACGGTTTGTCCGCGTTCGTCGCGGTAGGCGTAGGCCTGCACGTAGCCCTGGTTAAACAAACGATGGAATGGCTCTTCGCTCGAAACATGGCCAAGATCGAACATCACTTTGTGCCAGAAGCGGCTGTACAGCAAGTGCAACACGGCATGTTCCACGCCGCCCACGTACAAGTCGACGCCGCCTGTGTGGCCTTCATGCTTGGGGCCCATCCAATAGTTCTCAACGTCCTTGTCTATAAACACGGAGTCGTTGGTTGGGTCGAGGTAGCGAAGTTCGTACCAGCACGAACCGGCCCATTGCGGCATCACGTTTACTTCGCGTCGATATTTGCGCGGGCCATCACCAAGATCGAGTGTCACGTTCACCCAGTCCTGCACGCGGGCAAGCGGCGGGATGGGGTCGGTGGTTTCGTCGTTCGGGTCGAGCAACTGGGGTTTGAAGTCGGCCAATTCGGGCAGCAGCACGGGAAGCGCGCTTGGCGGAACGGCAACCGGTTGGTCGTCTTCGTCGTAGACAATTGGGAACGGCTCGCCCCAATAGCGCTGGCGCGAGAACAGCCAGTCGCGCAACTTGTAGGTGACAGCGCTTTCACCGTGGCCATTTGCGGTGAGCCAGGCGTTCATCATCGAAATTGCTTCGGCCATTGTGCGCTCGCCGTTCACTGCAATCGCATCGTTTGACGAATTGATGTACATGCCTTCACCAACGAATGCTTCGGGCCAAATGGTGCATTGGTCGGTTGGCACTAATTGATGTTTCGCAAACCATTCCGCCGTTGGCATCTGAATTGCAACGATTGGCAATTGATATTCGCGAGCAAAGTCGAAGTCGCGCTGATCGCCGCTTGGCACGGCCATGATTGCGCCAGTTCCGTAGCCCATCAACACGTAGTCGGCAATCCACACCGGTATTTCGTTGCCCGTTACGGGGTTGGTTGCAAACGATCCGGTGAACACGCCTGTTTTCTTGCGCGAGTCGTCTTGGCGGTCGATGTCTTGTAATGCAGCAGCTGTTTTGCGGTAGGCCTGCACTGCATCGCGTTGCTCTTTGGTGGTCAACGTTTCAACCAGCGGATGTTCTGGCGAGAGCACCATGAAGGTTGCGCCGAACAATGTGTCGGGGCGGGTAGTAAACACTTCGATTGGGCCGGCAGCGGATGCAAACTTCACGCGCGCACCGGTAGATCTGCCAATCCAATTGCGCTGCATTAATTTCAGCGCGTCGGTCCAGTCCAGTCGGTCTAGGTCGTCGTTCAGGCGGTCGGCGTATTTGGTGATGCGCATCATCCACTGACGCATGTTGCGCTTGAACACGGGGTAGTTGCCAATATCGCTGCGGCCTTCTGCCGTTACTTCTTCGTTGGCAAGAATTGTTCCAAGGCCAGGGCACCAGTTGACAGGCGCATTTGCGAGATAGACCAAGCGATATTCGCTGATGATGTCTTGTTGTTCAACTTTGCTTAAGGCACTCCATGGGCCACGGCCGGTGTCGCGTTTGCCCGACACAAATTCGTCAACAAGTTCGGTGATTGGTCGGGCGCGTTGCAATTTGTCGTCGTACCACGAGTTGAAAATCTGCAAGAAGATCCACTGAGTCCATTTATAAAACGATTCATCGGTGGTGCTCACGCTGCGACGCGCGTCGTGGCCAAGGCCAAGTCGTCGAAGTTGACGACGCATGTTTGCAATATTCGACTCGGTGTTGATTCTTGGATGAATGCCCGTGACGATGGCGTGCTGCTCGGCTGGCAAACCAAAACTGTCGTAGCCAAGTGCGTGCAATACGTTCAGCCCCGTCATGCGCTTGTAGCGAGCAAATACATCGGTAGCGATGTATCCCAGTGGGTGGCCTACGTGCAGGCCGGCGCCCGATGGGTACGGAAACATGTCGAGCACGAAGAGTTTTTCGCGCCCGGCAACTCGCTCCGGTTGGGCAAGCGGCCCAGCCGGGTTGGGGGCTTCGAACGTGCCCTCGTCTTCCCAATGGTCTTGCCACTTGGACTCCACCTGATTGGCGAGGTTAGAGGTGTAGCGAAACGCCGGAATCTTGGATTCGGGGTCGTTACCCGTGATCATTGGGGGCGTGCGCTTTGCGGACATTGCCTCCGTATCGTAGATGAGCCAGAAGGCGAATCAACGGAGAGGAAGCGCGGGTACACACCATGGGTAAACCACAGCGTCGCTCCGGTGGCCGATCGGCCAATAGTCGTAAGCACAGTTACCCCCGCGCTGCCCGCATTAGCGAAACCGTGCGCGAGGTAGTGGCAGAAGAGTTAGTGCGGATCGACGACGATCGACTTGCCTTTGTCACGATCACCTCAATTGATGTCGACTCCGAAATGAACCGCGGCATTGTCTATTACGACTCGCTGCAAGGCGTGGAAGGTGACTACCGAATTCTTGAAGCACTCGGCGAGCACCGCAAGCGCTTGCAGTCGACAATTGCAAACCAGATTCATGCACGGCGCACACCCATTCTCGAATTCCGTCCCGATGAGGCCATTCGTGCTGCCGCGCGCATCGAAGAGGTGTTGCGTAACGACCCGATGCATACGCGCAACCTCACCGACGACACCACCGCCGAATAAATATGGCCAAGCGCCGTCCTCCAACCGTGCACGGTTTGGCAATCATCGACAAACCTGCGGGTGTCACCAGCCACGACGTAGTAAATCAACTGCGCAAGATTCTTGGTGAACGTCGCATTGGTCATGCCGGAACACTCGACCCCGATGCAACAGGAGTCTTGCTCGTTGGCGTGGGCTACGTAACGCGTCTGATGCAATTTCTGAGTGGCATGGACAAGACGTATACGGCCGAAGTGGTTTTCGGTACCGAAACCAACACGCTCGACAGCGCGGGTGTAGTGACAGCAACGCACGACATGCCCAATTTGAACATTGAAAAGATTCGTGAGGCAGCAGCCAAATTGACGGGCCAGATCATGCAAGTGCCGCCAATGGTCTCGGCACTGCGCGTAGACGGTCGACGGCTTCACGAACTTGAACGCGAAGGCATTGTTGTCGAGCGCAAGGCCCGACCAGTCACTGTGTATTCGTACGACGTAGAAACAACACAAGATCCGCTCGTTGTTCGCATCGAGGTTCGTTGTTCGTCGGGTACGTACGTGCGCACACTTGCGGCCGACTTGGGCACGCTGCTTGGCGGCGGCGCACACTTGCGCAATCTTCGCCGCACATCCATTGGCGATTTCACAGAACACGACGCGCTTGCGCCAGAACAGGTGAAGCTGCTGGAACCAATTACTGCGCTCCGTTCAATGACCAAAGTGATTGCCGACGAAGCAACCGCAACTGCCATTCGCAATGGCAGATCACTGCCTGCATGGCCAGGAAGTTCGCCTTGGGCAGTAGTTAACGAACAGGGCGCGCTACTTGCCGTGTACGAAGCCGACGGAGACCTTGCTAAACCATCAGTCGTTTTGGCCGAAGCGATAGCGTAAAACCTCGTGCTCATCATTCATGAAACCGATTCGGCGCCCGCCGACGGCCAACGCTCGGTGATCACCATTGGCGCATACGACGGTGTACATCGCGGGCATCAAGCGGTCATTGCCCAAGTGCGAAATGAGGCGGCGCGTTTGGGCTGCCGCAGTGTTGTGGTCACGTTCGACCGCCATCCCGCATCGGTGGTGCGTCCCGAATCCGCACCAAAATTGCTTACAGACATAGATCAAAAAATGGCAGCACTTGCTGCAACTGGCGTTGATGAAACATTCGTCGTTCGGTTCGACGCCGATGCCGCGCAAGAAGACCCAGCCGACTTTGTGCGAAGGGTATTAGTAGACACCTTGCGAGCACAGCTGATTGTGGTTGGGGAAGATTTTCACTTCGGTTACAAGCGCGGCGGGAATGTTGCGCTGTTACGCGAGTTGGGCAAAGAACACGACTTCGAAGTGGTTCCAGTGCAACTCATTGCAAGGCCAGATGGCGTTGCTGAGCCCGTAAGTTCCACTTCTATTCGTCGTGCGCTTGCGGGCGGGCAAGTTGAAGTTGCTGCAAACCTGCTTGGTCGCCCGTTCAGTGTCAGCGGAGTAGTGGTGCATGGCGATAAGCGCGGGCGCACCATTGGTTTCCCCACAGCCAACATCGAAGTACCCAATGCCATGTGCTTGCCGGCTGATGGTGTGTATTCGGGTGTCGTTCAGCGTGCCGATGGCTCAACGCATGTGTGCGCTATCAACCTTGGTCGACGACCAACGTTTTTTGAACACGCTGATCATTCGTTGTTGGAAGCACACCTGCTTGATTTCGACGGCGACTTGTACGGGGAGCGCGTCATGGTGACGTTCGAGCACTTCTTGCGAAGCGAGCGCAAGTTTGAAGGCCTCGAATCGATTAAGACGCAGTTGCAACTTGACGTTGCTGCAGCCCGCGTTGCCCACCTCCGCTAGCACCACTACTTTTTTGGTGCTCTTTTTGCCGCCCGAGTTGCAAAACCACCGATTTGCTAATTATGATAAATATGACCTGATTAGTCGTGATTAGAAAACCCAATGAAATCAAGCTTTTCCTTACCGAAAGGATCTCCATGATCAACAATTACACCTCACGCCACCGCCGGCTCGCCGGCAGGCTGGCCCTAGGCCTTGCTATTGCAATGGGCAGTATCAGCCCAGTTGCCAGCGCATCTGCCTCCACAGCACCAGCGGCAAAGCCAACCACTCCGACAATCGTCGAGACGTCATGGCTGGAGCAGAACCTCAATAATCCGAAGGTGCGAATCATCGAAGTGAGCACCGATCCAGGCTTGTACGAAAAGGGACACATCCCAGGTGCCACTAAATTTTCTTGGCACACCGACTTCGTAGATCCGGTAAATCGCGACATCATCGAAAAGGATCGTTTTCAGAAACTCGTCCGATCCGCTGGTGTAAACAACGACACCACCGTGGTGTTATACGGCGACAAGAACAACTGGTTCTCTGCTTGGGGAGTCTGGATTTTTAAGTCGTACGGTGCAAAAGATGTTCGAATCTTGAACGGTGGTCGCGATAAATGGATCAAAGAAGGTCGTGCCTTCACTCCATTGCCAGCCCCAATCGGCAAGGGCAACTTCACTGCAACTGCTGCAGATGCAAAACTCCGTGCCTTCCTCCCCGATGTTGTGAAGATCGCGAAGAAGACCGACAAGACCACCAAGTTGGTGGATATTCGTTCAGCCGATGAATTCAGTGGCAAGATTTTTGCTCCTGCAGGCTTCCAAGAACTTGCCATTCGTGCAGGACACATTCCGGGCGCAGCAAACGTGCCTTGGTCAACCGCCGTCGGTAGTGATGGAACCTTTAAGTCGCCAGCAGATCTGAAGAAGATTTATGCCGATGCGGGTATCGATGGAACCAAAAAAGTCATCGTGTATTGCCGAATTGGCGAGCGTGCCGCACACACGTGGTTTGTGCTCAGCCAAATTCTTGGATACGACGTCAAGTTGTACGACGGTTCATGGACTGAATACGGCAACTCGGTTGGTGTGCCCATTGCAAACCCAGCAGGAACTGTTTGGGGCAAGGGTTAATGACCGAAGTCAATGTGGTTGATGGTGGCCCTGCAATCCGCGGGGCCACCATCAGCAATGACCGATGGTCGCGGGCCGACAGTGTTCGCACGACGATCTCGGTAGCCATCGTTGTTGCGCTCGTTGTCGGCGCATATGTGTTGCAGTCCAGGTCTGAGGGCGATTCAACTCCGGCGTTTTCGCTTCTTGTCGGCGCCAGTTTGGGCATTGTATTTGAGCGCGGAAGATTTTGTTTTTACTGTATTTTTCGAGAGGCGATTGAAGAGCGCGTCACCCGACCACTTATCGCTGTTGTCTCGGCGCTGATTGTTGGAGCTATTGGGCACGCTGTATTGTTCGGATTGTTTTTGCCTAACCCGAAAGGCGAAGGCTTGCCGCCAAATGCGCACATTTCACCTGTCAGCCTTCCACTGATTGCGGGTGCGTTCGCATTTGGCATTGGCATGGTGCTTTCTGGCGCATGCATCAGTGGTCATCTCTATCGGCTCGGTCAGGGTTATGTTCGCGCTATTCCCGCACTTGTGGGATCACTTGTTGGGTTCGGGCTTGGATTCATCACGTGGAACACCTTGTATCTCAATCAAATAAGTTCAAGCCCGGTGTGGTGGCTTCCACGTTGGCTGGGATACGGCGGTTCACTCATTGTCACCGTTGCCGTGCTTGGTGCTCTCGGTGTGTACTTGTTGGTCATCGACAAGTCGGAAGCGGCTTCTCCGCAGCCGAGCAATTTGTCGACCCGAGAGAAACTGTTTGAGACAGTTTTTTCAAAGCGTTGGTCACCAGCAGCTACTGGCTCGATAGTTGGCGTAATTGGTGTATTTGCCTATCTCCGTGTTACTCCACTTGGCGTGACCGCTCAATTGAGCACAGTTTCGCGAACGTTTCTTGATTCGCGCGGGCAGCTTCCGGAAGTGCTGCATGGTATCGACTTGATGAAGGGTTGCGTTGGTGTTGTAGCAAACACAATTACGAACAACGGATGGTTGATCATCGGTCTCGTTCTCGCTTCATTTGCTGCGGCCGTGGGAGGCAATCGTTTCAAGCTTGCTCGACCAACCGTTGCCAATTCATTCACTGCGTTACTCGGCGGTGTCTTCCTCGGCTGGGGTTCGATGACTGCCTTGGGGTGCACGGTTGGTGTGTTGCTCTCCGGTGTTCAAGCGTTTGCAGTGTCGGGCGTGGTGTTTGGAGTTGTGGTGTTCCTCGGTGTTTATGTTGGTGTGAAGTTAAAACTGCACCGAATTAATTAAACCGAAATAACTGCAGGCTCGCGGTCGGGCCGCTCGTACACCGTGTTGCGCTGACGAAG
>CAZNBF010000034.1:0-9970 GCA_964571325.1 uncultured Acidimicrobium sp. | reverse complement strand
TGGCAGTACTTACGCCAGTAGTTGTTGGTTTCGGTATTGGTTACGCAGCACTTGGGGCATTCCTTGCAGGCGTCATCCTCACTGGTCAGCTCATGGCCAACTACCTCAGCAACGCTGGTGGAGCATGGGACAACGCCAAGAAGTACATCGAAGACGGTCACCACGGTGGCAAGGGTTCTGATGCACACAAGGCAGCCGTTATCGGCGACACAGTGGGCGACCCATTCAAGGACACCGCAGGCCCAGCCCTCAACCCATTGATCAAGGTAATGAACTTGGTGGCATTGTTGATCTTGCCAGCAATCATCAACTTGAAGGACAACGACGCAGCACGCTTCGCCATCTCCGGCGTTTCGCTTGCCATCTTGGTTGTTGCAATTGCGTTCTCGCGTCGTAAGACCGCGAGCATGGTTGCCGCCTAGTACGTATCGATTCGATTCGGTGCTGAGTTTTCGTTTATGCGATACCTCAGCACCGAATGGATCACTTCAGTAGCAGCAGCAGTTGCCGCAAACAGCGAGTTGCAGTCACTCGCTTCTCAACACATCGTTGGCCTCACTCAAGTAGTGACCGGTACGCCATTTGGCGATATCACCTACCACTTGCAATCCAGCAATGGCAAGGTTGTCTTTGCACCAGGTGAAGCACATGAAGAGCACGTTCGTTTTACCGAGTCGTACGAAACCGCAGTCGCTGTTTCCGATGGCACATTGAATGCACAAGAAGCATTCATCAGTGGCAAGATCAAGTTTGTTGGCGATCACCAAAAGTTGATTGATGCGGGCGACTTATTTGCAGCCCTCAACCCAATCTTTGAAGAAATCCGCCTGAGCACTACCTACTAATTCGTATTACGAATAGAACGGATTTGCACCTGTCGAGTGATCGGTGAGGTCGCGCACCTTGACGATTGCCGGAATCTTCTCCGACACCATGGTGCCCACACCTTCCAACATGGTCTGCTTGCTCATCGAGCAACCGTGGCAACCGCCGCCCATGGTGAAGTATGCAGTTCCCTCTTTGTCGTGACCGGCAAAGGTAACGAACCCACCGTGCGCGGCAAGCATTGGGTTTACTTCGGCAGTAACGATTGTTTCGATCTCGGCTGAAATCTCGTCGTCGTTGACGAGGCCCTCAATCTTTGGCGCGATTGGCTTATTGGGGTTGCGGATGAGCAAACCCTGCGAATCGGAGTGATCGATTGTTGCGCCCTGGAAGCTCTCGACGTCTTTTGCGGGGATGATGATCTTGAGCCCGTCGATGGTGCGCACTTCGTCGCTGAATGCGGCCTTAGTGAAGAAATCAAAGGACAAGTCGTAGCGGAAATCTTCGCCTGGTTGCGACAAGATTTCGAGACGTAGGCCCAGTTGTGCGCCTTCGGTTTCGGCGTCGCGCAACTCGAGCAACTTGACGTGCGCAATGGGCGAAATGCTGACGATGGTGTTGGTCTTATCGACAGTGGAAGTTTCTGTTGCAAAGGGGCTCACGAGAAACAGGATACCTGTGCGCATTGGCTGTGGTCCTCACGGGGGTACAATGAATTTTCACGCACGGGGAGCTGGCTTATTGGCTGGCTGAGAGGGTGGCCACAAGCCATCGACCCGATTACCGGCTGGGTAATGCCAGCAAAGGGAACGCAACCGATGGACGCAACAAGCGCAAGTGACACCACCGCCCTCGTGGTCATCGGCGGGCTTCCACCAAAACGCTCTGTCGTTCAGCACCTACCCCGCTACGACTTCGTGATTGCCGCCGACTCTGGGTTGCACGCAGCAATCGACTTGGGGTTGCGCGTCACGGCAGTTGTTGGCGACATGGACTCGGTCGACCCAGCCGTACTTGCGGTTGCCGAAGCAACGGGCTCACACATCGAGCGTGTTCCGCGCGACAAGGACAACACCGATACCGAGTTGGCATTGTTGACTGCCGTTGCTCGCGGGGCACGGAAAATCACTTTGATTACTGGTGGCGGCGGAAGGCTCGATCACCAACTTGGTGTGCTGGCAGTGATGCAACACCCCGCACTTGCCGAGTGCAGCGTGCAGGCTTTTTGGGACACCGCCCAGTTGCAATTGGTTCGTGGCCCAGGCTCGATCGAAATTTCTGGCCCCGTCGGCAGCATCGTTGGCATCACGCCCGCTGGTGGAAACGCAGAAGGCATCAGCACGAGCGGCCTGCGCTGGACATTGAATAACGAATCGTTGCTGGCATATTCCACTCGCGGGATAAGCAACGAGATGACCGAATCGAAAGCAACGATCACCGTTACAAACGGCAACCTATTCATCATTCAACCGAACGCCTTGGAGGGCTGACATGAAACGCATTTCCATGATTGCCGCAACACTGATACTTGCAAGTTGCGCTGCTTCGACGACTGACACATCTTCATCTACTTCCGCCACCGGCAGCGACGCCGTAACGCTGACACTGCTTGCACACGAATCGTTCACCCCGAGTGAAGGAATCTTTGATGCATTTACTGAACAGACCGGCATCAAAGTGGAAATCGTTCGCTCGGGCGACGCCGGCGAACTGGTGACAAAGGCAGCGCTCACTTCCGGCAACCCCGAGGGTGACGTGCTGTGGGGCGTGGACAACACGTTGCTCTCGCGTGCACTCGAGGCAGATGTGTTTGTCGCCTACGAAACTGCCAACACCCAGTTCATGAGCAAAACAGTGCTTGCCGACATTCCTGGCCACGAAGTGACGCCGGTGGACACTGGCGACGTGTGCATCAACTACGACATTGCATGGTTCGCAGAGCAGAAAATATCGCCGCCATTGACATTGGATGCTCTGACAAACAAGAACTATGCCAACAGGCTCGTTGTGCCAAGCCCCCTCACCTCTTCGCCCGGCCTGGCATTCTTGATGGCCACCATTGCCGAATATGGCGAAGACGGTTGGCAAGAGTATTGGCAGTCGTTGCGCGACAACGGCGTGCTTGTTGTGGATGGCTGGACCGAGGCCTATTACACCGAGTTTTCGGGGTCGAGCGGCAAGGGCGACAGGCCGCTTGTTGTGAGCTACAGCTCTAGCCCACCGGCAGAAGTGTTGTTTGCTAACCCACCAATCACCGAGGCAGTTACTGCGGTTGCTTCGCTCACGTGCTTCGAGCAAATTGAATACGCAGGAATTTTGCGCGGCAGTAAGCATGTGGAGGAGGCGAAACTGTTCATTGATTACCTGACCGATCTCGCTTTTCAGAACGACTTGCCACTGACGCAGTTCGTATTCCCCGTGCACAGTGGCGCAACCCTGCCCGATGCCTTCACCCAGTTTGCACTGCGCCCCGAAAACCCATTGCGACTAGCAGCCGATGTGATTGCAAAAAACCGCACAGCATGGCTGGATGAGTGGACATCAATCGTTCTGAAATGAACGCCCCAACTTCGCCCTACCCCAGCGCTTCTCGATGGTTGTGGTTTGCCCCTGCTGTAGCAATCGCGTTCTTCTTTGGCTTTCCACTCGTCACGATTGTCTTGCGTGGAGCAAACCTCGATGGCCTCATCGACACCTATACAAATGGCTCGATACTCCGAATGCTGTGGTTCACCGCATGGCAAGCAGCAGCCAGCACCGCATTATGTTTAGCCCTTTCCTTGCCGGCCACGTACGCCCTCTCGCGCTTTCATTTTCGGGGTGAACGTCTGTTTCTTGCCTTGCTCACCACGCCTTTTCTGCTTCCAACCGTGGTGGTTGGTGCAGCATTTACGGCGGTGCTGCCATCGCAATTGCACTACACCGCAGTTGCGATCATTGCTGCTCACGCGTTTTTCAACATTGCTGTGGTTGTGCGAGTCGTGGGCGCCCAATGGGAGCAACTCTCGTTGCAACTGTCCGAAGCCGCGCGCACTCTCGGAGTGTCACCGTTGCGAGCGTTTGCCACCATCACGTTGCCGCTCTTGCGCGGCTCGATTACGGCAGCATCTGTTGTCGTCGGGTTATTTTCGTTTACCAGTTACGGAGTGGTGCGCGTGCTTGGCGGCCCCGCAAGATCCACCATTGAAACCGAGATTTATACGCGTGCCGTACTGATCGGCGATTTGCCCGGTGCACTTGCGCTGAGCATTGGCCAGATGTTGGTGTTGTCGATTGCCGTTGCGTGGTGGATGAGGTCGAACCGACGCACAAACCAAATGGTCTTGTCCTCACCTCACCGAACAGTTGCGCAGCGTGGCAGGCAGCGCATCGTGCTGAGCGCAATTG
Source organism: uncultured Acidimicrobium sp. (assembly GCA_964571325.1). Lineage (GTDB taxonomy): Bacteria > Actinomycetota > Acidimicrobiia > Acidimicrobiales > Ilumatobacteraceae > UBA3006. The sequence continues at coordinate 5,758 of CAZNBF010000034.1, read as the reverse complement.
TGCTGTGCACCTCGTTCGTGGTGGCCGCACCCATGCTGGCACTTGCCTGGCGCTCGCTTCGCGCAGGAAGCACATTCAGCCTTGCTGGATGGAACGCGGTGTTTTCCTCTGCGACAACTGCGGCGCTACAAACCAGCGCAAGTTTTGCGATCGTCACTGCAATCATTGCAACGACATTTGGCCTGCTCGTCAGCTTTGCTGTGGCATACGGGTCGCGGCGTTACGCCGTCCTCGAATTGGTTTCGGCACTGCCGCTCACGGTGTCGGCCGTAACGATTGGGCTTGGCATGTTGATCACGTTTGATGTGTCGCCTATTGATTTCCGATCAGCGTGGCTGATTACCCCAATCGCCCACTCGCTCATTGCGCTTCCATTGGTGGTGCGAACCACACTGCCCGTTGTTCGTGCGATACCAAATAGCCTTCGCGAAGTAGCAGCGACTATGGGCGCAAACCGCTGGCACCGATTCCGCAGCATCGACTGGCCGCTTACTCAGCGTGCTGCAGCAACTGCTGCCGCGCTTTCATTTGCCGTGTCACTTGGTGAATTTGGGGCCACAAGCTTCCTCACCCGCCGCACGAGCGAGACTTTGCCCGTGCTCATTTCCCGATTACTCTCGCGCACCGGCGACACAGTGCAGGCACATGCATACGCGCTCAGCACCATCTTTATCATCAGCAGCATCGTCGGCATTTACATTGCCGACGCCATGCGCAAGCAGCAGGTGTCGCGCTGATGCTCGAGCTTCGAAACATCTCTGTCGACTATGCGGACCAACCGATTATGAGCAACCTCTCGCTTACGGTTGCAACGAAGGAGATTGTGTCCCTTGTTGGCCCAAGCGGGTCGGGCAAGACAACGCTGCTGCGCGTGATTGCTGGATTAGAGAAACCACGCACGGGGTCGATAGTGATTGATGGATCAGACATCTCTGCGGTACCAACCCACCAACGCAGCATTGGCTTGGTGTTTCAAGACAACCAACTCTTCCCCCACCTCACTGTGGAGCAAAACATTGCTTACCCTCTGCGCATGCGCGGTCAATCCAAAGCCGTATATCAGCCGCAGGTTGAAGCCATGCTTCAACTGATAGGCCTCCAACAATTTGGGTCGCGGCACGTGCAACATCTTTCGGGCGGCGAAGCAAAGCGTGTTGCGGTGGCACGATCGCTCATTGCTCAACCCTCTGTTCTTTTGCTCGACGAACCACTCACCGGCCTGGACACCGAACTTCACGACCGATTGCTTCACGACATCGCCACACTTCTGCGAGCCCGCGGAACTACCGTTGTTCACGTGACACACGATTTACGCGAAGCAACTACCATGAGCGACCGCGTGATTGATATTCGAGAAATTGGTGCGCCGTGCAAGTAAGTGTCGTCTCCACCGAAGCATTGCTACCTCTTCGCATGGCAGTCCTTCGCAACGGCACACCCTCACAAGACCCGCGCTACTCCGACGACGACGCGCCGGGTTCTGCCAACCTAGGCATCTTTGAGGGGGCCGAATTGGTTGCGTGCTCCACCTGGCTTCCTCGGCCTTGGCCGCTCGACCCCGAAAAACCCGCGATGCAGCTGCGCGGCATGGCGGTTGCGCAAAGGCTGCAAGGCAGCGGCGTTGGTGCAACGCTGCTTGCTGCCGGTATCGAACGAGCCAAAGAGCTGGGATGCACCTACGTGTGGGCGCGGGCGCGTGACAACGCGTTGTACTTCTACGAACGGCGCGGCTTCGAAACCGTTGGCGATCAGTTCATCGACGAAGCGTCAGGGCTCGGCCACCACTTAGTGGTGAAGACACTGGCCTAGTTTTCTATTTCTACGTCGGTCGAATAAAGCAGCGTGGTGTTAGCGGTGGGCACCACCAGCACTTCCAATTTCCACGTGCCTTCAAATGCAAATCGGTAATTAGCCACGTAGTGATTTGGCCCAACTTTGTCTAATGCAAGTGGCCCAGTGGGAATGTTGCTCGCAGGCAAGGCAATGCGTGCAGTCACCGATTGCATCTGCTGCAGCGAGCCACCCGGTGGCGTGATGATGATGTGCACTTCACTGTTTCCTACACGCGTGGGGGTAACGGTGATGTTGACGAGCACATCCTGACGCACCAGCGTGGTTGCGAAGGGTTCAAGTGAAGAAACGGAGCGAGGTGGCAGCGCTACGAGCGATGCTGTGATTGCAATGATCACAGCAATCAAGATTGCCTCGATAGAAAGTGTTTGCTGCAACGACTTGGGCCCAGAGCGCCGAAGCGATTTGCGTGCGACACCACCAAGTGCAACGACAACCGCAACCAACGATGTTTTGACGACCAGTGTTCGCCCGTATTGCGTGTCGGTTACACCACTGACGCCCTGCATCATGATCCATGCCTGCGCTACGCCGGTTGCAACCATGACTGGAACGGCAAAGCCTGCCACACGAGAAAACCAGTTCACTGCCTGGGTGGTTTGCTCATCGCCACTCAACCATCCGCGGCGGTCGATTGCAAAAATCACGACAGAACCAACCCAAAAACCAATTGTCGCAAAATGCACCATGTCTAGCGCCACGCTGAGAACAAGCGGGCTTTGTGAGTACGCGTGACCAGAAAACGAAATCGTTCCGATAGCAACAACAATGCTGAGCCACACCAACGTGGTGTAACCACGCACCACCCGCCAACGCGAACTGCGAAGCACCACAGCAAGCACGATTAGTGCCGCAATTCGCACCAGCTGCATGCGGCCGAAGTGTGTGGTCAACGTGTCTTGCAACAGAGAAAGGCGCCTCGCCTCCCATATTTTCAACCCGGAAACATGCGGGCCGTATGCAATCAACGACTGCAGCGTGGCGAAAAATGCAAAGAGCCATGCACCTAACAGCAGGCTAGATGTGCGCAGCGATATTGCCAGCCGATTGAACTTCGTAAGCAATGCACATCCGCCTACAAGCACGACGATGCCCATAAACGTGACCCACCGAATGAACAGAAACAGCGTGGAGAGCCCATGGCTTTCTGCGGCCGCAGATGCGGCAACAGTTGCTGCGTCGCTTAACGGCGAAACGGCAGTACCGATCTGGAACTCGAATGAACCCTGCACAGGGTGGCTATCGGAAGACGTCACTCTCCACACCACGATGTAGGCGCTTTCGGGCAAGGTGGGCAAAGGTAAGCGTGCAATCGAACTGTTGTCGTCGTCTCGTTGCGGGCGCCCTGCAGCAACTTCTTCCCCTTGTGCATCGAGCACCCGTATCGAGCCAAAGACCACGTCTATTGGTTCGTCAAAAAACAACGCAATCTCGGATGGCGATGCCGCCAACACAGAACTTGGCGCGGGCTCGCTGCCCTCCAAACCAGCGTGCGCAGACGCGGGCATTGCCGGAAGCACTACTGCAAGCAACAATCCAAGGAGCGTGCTTAACCAGACACCACGGAACCTAGAAGCCATCTGGCGTAGCCAACCCTTCTACTTCTGTTCGGCGCAACAGCCAAGCAAGCCGATGGTTGGGTGGCAAACGCAACGCCGCTTCCGGCAACACTGTCATGCCCATTGATTTGCGGCTGCGCCACAGCATTACCTGGCGGTCCAATTCATAACGCACATACTCCGCCGACCATTGCTGCCACGTTGCACCCAAGTCCAAATCCGACGTGTGTACTTCCACCTCACGCCATCGCAAAAAGACAACGTCATTCATGGGGATAGTCGCACCAGCACTGTTCATGCCCTCGCCCTGCCAACCCTGCGCATTCGTTGCCGCCCACTGCGCCTCGAGTGCGTAAATGCTGCGGCGGACATCGGCCACCAGCTGCTCTGCCGAACGCCCCGCACCTTCCTCGATTGCTGCGTTACGCGCCACCGCACCACCCGGATATTGCTCGCCCACTTCGCCACGCGATGCACACTGCAAAAGATGCACGTGGCTGTCGGCGTTGCGCGCAAGATGATTGAGCACATGACCGCGCGTCCAACCTGGAAGAGCTGTTGTACCGCGGCACTGTTCATCGGTGAGCGTTTCGAGCGCGGCTAACAACCGTTGGTGAGCGGCAGCGCACCCAACAACATGTTCGTTCAACAATCGACCAACATCAGACATCACGTGCCACGGTAGTGGCTATGTCGTTATAACAACGGTGTGCGCTGCGGAATCACAACAACGGTGCCATCTGGCTCGTGATGCACGCGTGCAGACACGCCATAGAACTCGGCCAACGTTTCAGAACGAAGCACATGTTGTGCCGTGCCCTCGGCCACTCGCCTACCTTGATGCATCAGCACCAACCTGTCGGCGTACATGCCAGCAAGCGTGAGGTCGTGCATTGCCGAAACCACTGTGAGGCCCTGCTCTCGGCGAAGGCCATCAACCAACTCGAGCGCTTGCTGCTGGTGACCAATATCTAAAGCACTTGTTGGTTCGTCGAGAAACAACACTGGTGCCTCTTGCGCGAGGGCGCGAGCAATCACTAATCGCTGAACTTCACCACCGGACAACGTGCCTAGTGGCCGCTTTGTAAACGAAGTGAGGTCGAGCCGGTGGAGAACCCGTTCCACCACGTCTCTATCGTTCTGTGATTCGCTAGCAAAATGCTTGATGTATGGGTTGCGCCCGAGCAACACGTAGTCGTGCACAATCATGTCGGTTGGTATCACCGGCGATTGCGGCACATAGGCAATATGGCGCGCTCGCCAACGCGCCGACGTTGCAGGGATTTCGTTCTGATCGATGGCGACAGAACCGCTGTACGACACGAGCCCAGCAGCAGCGCGCAAAACAGAGGACTTGCCAGCGCCGTTGGGGCCAATGAGGCACAGCCACTCGCCCGAATACAAGATGTCGTTGAAGTCGACAACGGCAGGAACGCCGTCGTAACTCACTCCTAGGTTGCAAAAGCCAAGCGTGCTCATTGCGATGTCTGCCGTGTGCGAAGAAGCAAAAGGAAGAACGGTGCGCCAAAGAAAGCAGTGACTACACCAATCGGTGTTTCGGCTGGGTTGGCAAGCACACGGCTTGGGATATCTGCCGCAACAAGAAATGCCGCGCCAAGCAGCACGCTCAGTGGCAACACCCTGCGATAACTTGCGCCGGCAAGCAATCGAACTGCGTGCGGCACAATGATGCCAACGAAACCGATTAAGCCACTGACCGCGACCACCGAAGCGGTGCCAAGCGTTGCGGCAAGCACCACCACAAGCCGCACGCGCCGAACATTTACACCAAGTGCAAGCGCCTCGTCATCACCCACCCGCATCACGTCGAGCAACCTGCGATGCAGTAACAACACCACGGTGCTGGCAACGACATACGGCAACACCAAGCGCACGTCGCCCCATGTTGCACTCGACAACCTGCCAAGAATCCACGAATACACCTGACGAACAACGTCGGTATTGCGCTGTAAAATAAAGGTCTGAATTGCAGTTGCTAGTGAGGTAACTGCAACACCTGCCAATACAAGTGAAACCGGTGAACGACCTTCATTGAACGCTGTTCCAATGAAGTAGGTAATCATCACTGCTATTACCGCACCCAGAAACGCCACAAGTGGCAATGGGTCGATAATCCAAGTTGATGTCGGCGAGTCTCGGAATGAGAACACGGCTGTAGCACCAAGCCCTGCACCTGCGGCTACGCCCAATAGGTAAGGATCAACCAACGGGTTACGAAACACTCCTTGATAACTGGCCCCAGAAATTGAAAGCGTCGAACCAACTATCACTGCAAGCACCACGCGAGGCGCGCGTATTTGCCAAACGATGTTCCAGTCGGACGCGCT
>CAZNBF010000033.1:0-10674 GCA_964571325.1 uncultured Acidimicrobium sp. | reverse complement strand
TCGTAGGCCCGATACACCACCGGCGTTGAAACACCGAATGGCAAAAGAATCAGTGAGATCGTGCGCGCAACAAAGGGTAGTGGTTCGATGATTTCGCCAATGCCTTGAACGCGTGCCCTTCCGCCAACCATGCAGAAAGGAATGTCTGCGCCTATTCGAGATGCCGCTTCAAGATCTTGATAGTTGGCCCAACGAAAAATGGCCGCGGCGTCTGCCGAGCCACCACCCAAGCCGCCACCATGCGGAATGTTTTTTTGTACGTGAACGCGCGCCTGTTTGCCGCATTGCCGAAGTGCGCGCGAAACCAAGTTGTCGTCACTGGCAGTAAGCCCTTGCGCCTGCGGCCCGTCAAAACTAAGGCCCTGCTCGCCGGGTGTAACAGTGAGCACGTCGGCAATATCAAGCGTGACCATCTCGGCGTCGATCAGGTGATAACCATCGTCGCGCGTGCCTGTTACTTGCAATGAAAGCGTCAGTTTTGCGGGAGCAATCAGCGAAATCGGAGATGCGCTCATACGAATTCGAATCTAGGTGTTGCTAGCTGTTGACGGCAACACATAAACGGCCCCATGCCTGAATGTCTAGTTCTTCGGCTCGGGCCTCGGGCGATACATCGGCCTTGGTGAACGCGGCGGGAGTAACCATTGCCGACAAACACCTGCGCAGCATTTTTCGGCGTTGCGCAAAACCCGCGCGAACCAAAGTAAACAGTTGCTGCGGGTCGACATTTGCTACGGCTGGCGAAGCATGACGACGGATATCGACAAGCGCTGACGCAACATTTGGCTTCGGAATGAACACAGATGCCGGCACGTCGCCCACCATCTTCGCCGTAGCCCAATATGCAATCTTTACGCTGACTGCGCCATATGCGGGTGTTCGCGCGGTGGCAACGAAACGCTCAGCAACTTCTTTTTGCACCATCACCAACATGTGCTCAACAGCTGGTGCTTTGTCGAGCAAGTCGGCAACAAGTGGTGTCGCCACGTTGTACGGCAGGTTGGCCACAACATGCCACTTGGCGCTTCTTGCCACAAGTGGAGCCCAATCCAACAGCAGTGCATCGCCGTGGATCACTTCAACATTTGGCAAGTCGCGTACAACTTCGCGCAGTACTTCAACAACGCCGTTATCAATTTCGATTGCAACAATGTGCGCACCCGTTTCGGCAAGTGCAAGCGTGAGCGAACCGAGGCCCGCACCAATCTCGAGAACAAAATCGCCAGGGCCAACATCTGCCAGTCGCGCAATGCGCCGAACGGTGTTTGGGTCGACAACAAAGTTCTGTCCAAATGCCCGGCGCGGCGCTAGCCCGTAAGTCTCCAGTAGATGAGAGATATCGCTTGGAGAGTGGGTCACCAGGAAATCTTCACAGGTATTGGTGCATCAATCAGGTCTGCAAGCCGAGTGAACACCGTTGTATGCAAGATCACGGTAATGCCGGCGGGTACGAGAAGGCTGTACACGTTGGTGCACTTCACGCTTCTGCCATTGTTCACGTTGGTGATGGTGAGGTCGACACCGATTGGCGCCTCGATGCTGTAACAAATGGGGGTTTGGGTGTAACCCAAGTTGCTGAACGAGGCACGCCCGTCGATGGAATTTCCCGTGTCGGCCGGGTACGCAATGACTGCAGAGCCAGTTGGTGCCAGCGGTGCGGGGCCACCCAAAATGACCGACTCCGGAATGTCTTGTTCGATCACGGGGGGCACCGTCGTGGTGGTCACAGTGGTGGGGGTGGCATCATTCGAGTTTCCGCTGGACGTGCGAACAAAGACGATTGCTAGCAATGAAACAGTTGCGAGCACTGCAATGCGTCGACGCTCGTATATCGACAGAGCCACTGTGTAAAGGCTACGGAGCGATAAGCGGAAACGCAAGGCGCGCGTTTGCCGTGGTGGTGTGAGCAAGTTGCGCAACGGGTTCGCCGCGCAAGTCAGCAATAAATGTTCCTACGGTAGAAACGAGTGCAGGTTGATTTGGCTTTCCTCGATGCGGCACAGGTGCAAGAAATGGGGCGTCGGTTTCGATCAGCATGTGTTCGGGTGGGCACCATTGCGCCGCTTCGCGAACATCGTTTGCCGTCTTGAACGTGACGATGCCAGAAAACGAAAGGTACGCCCCTCGTTCCACACAAGCGCGCGCTTCTGGTTCGCCGCCAGTGAAGCAATGGAAGATGGTTCGTGGCGGCGTGCCTTGCGCATCAAGCACATCAAAGGTGTCGTCCCACGCTTCGCGCGTGTGTATAACAAGCGGCAAGTTCAGTTCGTGCGCAAGTTGTATTTGTTGTGCAAATACTTCGCGCTGAACTGTTCGATCCGAATGGTCGTAGTAGTAATCAAGTCCGCATTCGCCAATGCCAACAACTCGTGCCGACTGTAAGAAGGGCGTGATTGTCTCTACGCCATTTTTCGCATCATGCGGGTGTAGGCCAACGGTGGCGTACACGTCGGGGTGCATGTTTGCAATATCAATTGCTTGCCGCGTGGTGTCGGCATCTGTGCCAATCACAATCATGGTGACTACGCCGGCGTCTCGCGCTGCTTGCAGCGCATGTTCCTGGCCGCCAGGAATGTTTTCTTCGTACACGTGACAGTGCGTGTCGATCCACTGCAACTCTTGGGTCATAGAGTTTTTCGCGGGAAGAGTGGTTCGCCTTTCACCACGGCGCATCCGCCTGGGTATTGACCCCACATTGTGTCGGTATCAATACGCAGATCGGAAATGTCTCCGGACAAACCAATGCGTTTCCAAATCTCTTGTGTAGTGGTGGGAAGCGCCGGGTTGGCAAGGATGGTGACAATTCGCAAAGCCTCAAGCGCATCGCCCATTACTGTTTCAACGGCTTCGCCCGGCTCCATCTTCCATGGTTCGTGATTCTCGAGATGCGAGTTGGTCGCGCCGATGAGTTGCCACGTTGCCTCTAAGGCCTTGCTTGGTTGCACTGCCATCCATGCAGCCGAAGTCTCACGAACTGCGGTGGCAGCTATCTCGGCAAGTGGGCTGTTGGCACTTGGTTTTGGCCCAATGCCGCCGCATTTCTTTTCCACAACTGTTGCAATACGCGCGGCCAAGTTGCCCAAGTTGTTTGCAAGATCCGAGTTGAAGCGCTTCGTAATTCCTTCAAGCGTGAAGTCACCGTCGTTGCCGTATGTGGTGTCGGCAAGCACGTAGTAACGAAACCCGTCAACGCCAAAGACATCAATGAGGTCGAGTGGGTCGACAACGTTTCCAGCCGTCTTGCTCATCTTTTCCCCATCGGTGAGCAACCAGCCACCAACAGCCCAGCCCTTCGGTGGCTCGATGCCGGCCGACATCAACATTGCCGGCCAATACACGCAATGGAAACGAATGATGTCTTTGCCGATGAAGTGGTAGTCAACTGGCCAACGTTGCGCGAATGCTGCGTCGTCGGTGCCATAACCAAGCGCAGTGATGTAGTTGGCAAGTGCGTCGAACCACACGTAGGCAACATGCGACGAATCCCACGGAAGGGGAATGCCCCAAGTGAGCGTCTTGCGGCTGATTGAAAAATCGTGCAATCCAGTCTTAATGAAACCAATCACTTCGTTCATTCGGAAACCGGGCGTGATTGCCTGCGGGTGATCGGCGTACCACTGCAACAAGCGATCTTCGAAGCGCGAGAGGCGAAAGAAATAGTTCTCTTCTTCAACAAATGTTGTCGGCGTGCGATGAATTGGGCACTTTCCTTCTACAAGTTCGTCATCGGTGAAGTAGGCCTCACACGCAACGCAATACTGGCCCTTGTACACGTCCGACTCGATATCGCCGGCGTCGTAGCAAGCCTGCAGCAGCTTTTGCACACCAACGGCGTGGCGTTTTTCGGTGGTGCGAATGAAATCGTCGTGCGTGATGTTGAGGCGCTGCCAGGCCTGCTGAAAAAGCGGGGCGATCGAGTCGGCAAAGGCCTGTGGTGAAACACCCTGCGCGTCCGCCGCCTGTTGGATCTTGAGGCCATGCTCGTCGGTGCCCGTGAGCAAATGCACATCGTCGCCAAGCAATCGGTGCCAGCGGGAAACGGCGTCCGCGACAATGGTGGTGTAGGCGTGACCCAAGTGAGGTTTAGCGTTGACGTAATAAATAGGCGTCGTTGCGCTGAACTTTGTCACGTATCCACACTAATAGTCTGAGTGGGTGACTTTCGCCTTTGATTTAGCAACTGCAGTGACGAAGACCAGTGAAGGTGTGTACGCGGGCAAGGTGCACGATGGCTGGGACATTCGGGGCAACGCCAACGGTGGTTACGTGATGGCGCTGCTTGCAAGCGCAATGCGCGAGCACGCGGGTAGGCCCGACCCAATCTCAATCACACTTCATTATTTAGCACCACTTCCCGCCGGAGATTTTGAAATCACCACGCAAGTAATCAAACGCGGCCGCATGTTTTGCACCGTAACCGCGTCAATGGTGGTGAACGGTCGCGAAGCGGTGCGTGCAATCGGTGCATTTAGCGAAGCACCAGCGCACGACCACGGCATGCAGCATCACGGCATTGCACTTACAGAAGTGCCGCCGTTCGAGCAGTGCACGCGTCGCACCCCCGAAGGCGAAATGGTTCCTCTTGCATTGATGAGCAAACTCGACATGCGCCTGCACCCCGACGATCGCGGTTTTGCAACCGGGCAACCCAACGGCGTACCACGCATTCGCGGCTGGTTTGCTTTTGCCGACGGCCGACCAAACGACACGCTGTCGGTGTTGCTTGCGGCCGATGCGTTTCCACCGCCAGTGTTCAACTTGTTGGCTGTACCTGGCTGGGTGCCAACTGTGGAGTTCACCGTGCATGTTCGGGCTGTGCCATCGCCTGGCCCTTTGCGATGCGAATTCACGACGAAAGAAATCCAAGGCGGAATGTTTGAGGAAGACGGCGTCATCTGGGACGAACACGGAACGCTGATCGCGCAATCGCGCCAAATTGGTTTAATCCCGCTGTAATTACTTCAACATCAACGCAAGTTCGTACACCTTGCGCTTCGGTGCACCAAACTTCGCTGCGACTTTTGCCGCAGCATCTTTTTTGCTCGAACCGTTGTTCATCTCGTCTCGAAGTGCAGCAGTAATTTCCTCGTCGGTTGGCGGTGCGGGCGGCTTCGCGCCTTCCAGCAACACAACGTATTCGCCACGCGGCTCTACCTGCTGCGAGTGCTTCACCGCATCGTGCAAAGTGCCGCGCCACATCTCTTCGTGCATCTTGGTTAGTTCCCGCGCCAACACCACACGTCGCAATGCGCCGCATGAAAGCTCTAGGTCGACAAGCGTTTTTTCCAATCGGTGAGGCGCCTCGTACAACACAACAGTGCGCTGTTCGTCCACAATGCCTGCAATGCGTTGCGTGCGTTCGGCGCCGCTGCGTGGCAGGAACCCTTCAAACACAAACCTGCTCGTAGACAACCCGCTCATGACGAGCGCCATTGTCAGCGCCGAAGCCCCGGGCATTGCCGAAACAGTGATGCCCGACGAAAGCGCAGCTTTAACAAGGCGTTCGCCTGGGTCGCTGATGCCGGGTGTGCCCGCATCGCTCACCAGCGCAACATTGCTGCCGCCAAGTATTCGCTGCACAACGTCTTCGCAAGCGTCGTGCTCGGTGTGTTCGTTAATCACGATGTATTTCTTGCCCGAAATGCCCAAGTGCTGCAGCAACAAACCCGTGCGGCGCGTGTCTTCGCAGCACACAACGTCGGCATTGCTCAGCGCTTCGGTGGCGCGTTGCGTCATGTCGCCCAAGTTGCCAATCGGTGTGGCAACCAATATCAATGTGCCGCCACTCATGACGTACGCATCTCTACGGTTGCGCCAAGTTGCAGGCCCCAACGTTCAAACGATCCAGCTTTTGCCTCAATCACTGTTCGCGCCGAAAACACGGGAAGCGGCACGCGGTTTCTGTTCACACGCTGCACCTTGATCACGGTTCCTTCAGAGTCGAGATATGCAATGTCGAGCGCGAAGCGCATGCCCACGGTGTGGATCCAACGACAGGGCGTAATAACGAGAGCCGTCTGTAAATCCTGCTGCCCGATGAGGCCGCGACGTTTTGCCCGAGCGGTATCTGCAATGTTGGCGCTTGCCAAAACACGGCCATCACTCACGAGCCACGCCGATGGAAGCGAGGAGAGCGTGTTCATCGTTGCTGCTAGCTGTTGTGCCGAATTTCTAGAGTGTCGCCGTCGCAGACTTCATAGTCTTTGCCTTCAACACGTATCTTGCCCAAGTCTTTTGCTTTGTTCCACGAACCAATGGCAAGCAGTTCATCCCACGCAATCACATCGGCACGAATAAATCCGCGTTGCAAGTCGGTGTGAATCTTTCCAGCACACTCTGGTGCTTTTGCGCCAGCGTTAAATGTCCATGCACGGGTTTCTTTTTCACCTGTTGTGAAATAGGTGCGAAGCCCAAGCAGGTGATACGCAGATCGAACCATGCGAGGCAATGCGCCTTCGCCAAGGCCAAGTGCTTCCAACATGTCGATGCGGTCTTGCCCAGTGAGCTGCGCTGCTTCTGCTTCCAGTTGCACGCTCATGCCCAGCACTTCAACATCGTTCGCGCTTGCAGAGCCTGGCGGTGCCAACTCTGCACGAACGATCGCCTCCATCTCTGGAATGGTGTCGATCTTGTCTTCTGCAACGTTGACCACTGCAAGCACTCGGCGAGCAGTGAGCAAAAAGTGTGGCGCCAAGAGCGCACGATCGTCTTCCGTAATGCCGGCGCGATACAACGGCCGACCTTCTGCCAAGTGCACCTGCGCGCGCTCGAGGGCTTCCATTTCTTCAGTTACCGATTTGTCCATGCGCGATGTTTTCTGCGCGCGCGAGAGGCGAGTCTCGACGGTTTCCAAATCGGCAAGCGCTAATTCGATCTCGACAATGCGCAAATGCTCGAGTGGGTCGCTTGGGCCCGGGATGTCGTCGTCTTCAAAAGCGCGCAACACAAAAACAATTGCGTCAACCTCTCGAATGTTGGCAAGAAACTTGTTGCCCAGTCCTTCGCCCTTGCTTGCGCCTTCAACCAGTCCACCAATGTCGACCACTTCAACGGTGGCGTACACAGTTTTTTGGGTCTTCGACATTTCGGCGAGGGCATCGAGCCTCGGGTCGAGCACTTTGGCAACGCCAATATTGGGGTCCTTCGTGGCGAAGGGGTACGGCGCCGCCAGGGCGGCGCCATTTGTGAGCGCGTTATATAAGGATGATTTTCCTGCGTTGGGTAAGCCGACTAGGCCAAAGCGTTCCATGAGAGATAGTCACGCTATCTGTAAGCCCGATGTGGCATGGGCTTTACTAATTGTTACTATGGCGGTAGTGGTAATTATCTGCCACGGAAAAGGACCCCACGATCATGACCTCGTTCGATCTCGACCTCAGCAAGTACTCCCTTGGCTGGAGCGACGAAGCAGAGTATGCCTTCACCCCTGAAAAAGGGCTGAACAAGTCGGTTATCGAGCAAATTTCGTGGTGGAAGGGCGAGCCGAAGTGGATGCGCGATCTGCGTCTTCGTTCCCTCACAACCTTCGAGCGCAAACCAATGGCACCGTGGTTCAACGTCAACATGCCCGACCTCGACTTCCAAGACATCTTTTACTACTTGAAGCCTGCAACTGCTCAAACAGACGAATGGGAAGACTTGCCCGAGCAGATGAAAGCAACTTACGAAAAGCTGGGCATTCCTGAAGCAGAGCGCAAGTATCTCGCCGGCGTTACATCTCAGTACGACTCGGAAGTGGTGTATCACCGCAACCGAATCGAATTGGAAGAGCAAGGCATCTTGTTCTGCGACATGGACACCGCACTTCGCGAATACCCCGACTTGGTGAAACAGTATTTCGGTTCGGTCATTCCAATGGGCGACAACAAGTTCTCTGCACTCAACACATCGGTGTGGTCGGGCGGTTCATTCATTTATGTTCCACCAGGCGTCGAATGCGAAATGCCGCTACAGGCTTACTTCCGCATCAACAGCGACTCTGCCGGCCAGTTTGAGCGCACGCTCATCATCGCCGACGAGGGTTCCAAAGTTCACTACATCGAAGGTTGCTCGGCACCGGTGTACACCAACAACGCACTGCACTCGGCAGTTGTCGAAATTGTCGTTAAGCCAAGCGCACACGTCACGTACACCACCATTCAAAACTGGTCGCCAAACGTGTACAACTTGGTCACCAAGCGTGCCCGCGTTGAAACCGAGGGCCACATGGAGTGGATCGACGGCAACATCGGTTCAAAACTGACCATGAAATACCCAAGCGTTTATTTGATGGGCCCCAAAGCAACAGGTGAAGTACTTTCAGTTGCCTACGCAGGCGCAGGCCAACATCAAGATGCCGGCGCAAAAATGGTGCACGCTGCACCCGAGACATCCTCCAAGATTGTTTCCAAATCCATCTCCAAAGATGGCGGCATCACCACCTATCGCGGCCTCGTTCGCATCGAAGAAGGCGCAACAAACTGCAAGAGCCATGTTCAATGCGACGCGCTCATTTTGGATGACAAATCTGAGAGCAAAACTTTCCCTTACATGGAAGTTGGCGAACGCGACGCACAAGTTGGCCACGAAGCAACCGTTTCAAAGATTGCCGACGAGCAGTTGTTCTACCTCATGAGCCGCGGCCTCACCCAAGAGCAAGCAATGGGCATGGTTGTCAACGGTTTCATCGAACCAGTAACACGCACACTGCCAATGGAATACGCAGTGGAGTGGAGCCGTCTCATCGAACTGCAAATGGAAGGTTCGGTGGGCTGAGTCCCTTTCCACCGTAGGTTTATTGCCATGCCAATGCGTACCGAATGCAAGCACTTTGAAAGCCGCACGTACAAAAGCGGCGACACAGTGCGCAAGTGCAACTTGGACATGGCCCCAGACGCACCGTGGCGTTGCCCCGAAGAATGCGAAAAGTACGAACGACGCATGATCGACATTGCATGGGCCCATGGTTCGCTCGTACCGCCTGCCACTCCTGTCGAGCCCGCAAGCCTCGATGACGGCACCGCTGCCGCTGTGCTGGATGAGGCAGAGGCCATTATCAACGCTGTATTCGGTGACGTTGTTGCCGACATGAACGACAAGCGGAAGAACAAGAAGAAAAACCGCGACAAGAAAAAGAAGAAATAGGCCATGTCACAAACCACCCTTGCCTTTCCAACAGTTGAAGAAGAGATTTGGCGCTACAGCCGAATTGGCGAACTGCAACTCGATCGATTTGCAGCCGGAACAACGTCTGTCACCATTGAAAACGCAGATGGCGTGCAGGTGCAAGGCACCGATGCCACTTCATTGGTTGGCTCTGGCATGCGCAGTCATCCCGACATTTTCGCCCAACTCAACACCGAACACGGCGCGGTTATCGCGCTGCACATCGGCAAAGGCAAAGTGCATCCATCAACTGTCGTCATCACTCACACGCTTTCGCAGTCGGGCATCGTTGCTTACCCCCGCCTCGTCATCAAGGCCGACGAGAACAGCGAAATCACTGTCGTCGAGCGTTTTGTTTCCCCCGACGGCACAGACTCGCTCATTGTTCCTGTCGCCGAAGTTCATGCCGCACAATCGGCTCGCGTCACCTATCTCGCAATCAACGAACTTGGAAACAGCACCTGGCAAATTGGTCACCAAGTTGCAGTAGGCGAGCGAGACAGCACTGTTCGCATGTTCACCGTTGCTCTTGGCGGCGACTATGCCCGCGTTCGCGCCGAAGTCCGGCTCGTTGGCCAAGGCGCAAGCGCACAACAAACCGCGCTCTATTTCGCGGACGGCAATCAAATGCACGACTTCCGAACACTGCAATCGCACGAAGCCCCACGCACCCACAGCGACTTGCTATTCAAAGGCGCCGTTAAAGACAAATCAAAAAGCGTGTACACGGGCCTCATCAAGATCACCGAAGAGGGCACCAAAACCGAAGCATTCCAAACCAACCGAACCCTCACACTTTCAAGTGGTGCATGGGCCGAGAGCGTTCCCAACTTGGAAATCGACACCAACGACGTCAAGTGCAGCCACGCATCAACCGTCGGCCCAATCGACGACGACCAACGTTTCTATTTGGAAAGCCGCGGCGTGCCACCAGAAATTGCCGAACGACTTGTGGTCTTTGGTTTCTTCGACGAAGTAATCGAACGCCTCCCAGCCTCCGACTTCGTTGCTGGCATCCGCGAAAAAGTTATTGCCAAGCTAGGAAGCGTGTCATGAGCAGCATCGCCGTCTGCGCACTTTCCGAAATTGAGTCGGGCAAGGTTCGCAAGTTCGTAATTAACGAGCGCAGCATCGCAGTAGTACGCATCGACGACAAGGTCTACGCCATTGGCGACACCTGCAGCCACGCCGACGTTTCACTTTCCGACGGCGAAGTCTTTTGCGACACGAAGGAACTCGAGTGCATCAAGCACGGAAGCGCGTTCAGCCTTGAAACCGGCAAGCCAAATACATTGCCCGCCACCAAGGCCGTTCCCGTTTACGCAGCAACCGTTCTCGACGGCCAAGTGATGATCACTATTGGAGACAACCAATGACAACTCTCGAAATTCGTGACCTTCACGTTTCCGTAGGTTCCACACAAATTCTCAATGGCATCACACTCACTATCAAGAGCGGCGAAGTGCACGCAGTGATGGGCCCAAACGGTGCCGGCAAATCAACACTGTCAGCAGCCATCATGGGCAAGCC
>CAZNBF010000032.1:0-10865 GCA_964571325.1 uncultured Acidimicrobium sp. | reverse complement strand
GTGCCAACTGGTCAGTCTGGCGAGATTTGGTTCTTCGGACCAATGCTCATTCGTGGTTACTGGAATCGTCCTGAAGCAACAGCCGAGACAATCGTGGATGGCTGGTTGCGCAGCGGCGACTTGGGCCGCCTGGATGCCGACGGTTTCGTCTATGTAGAAGATCGTGTGAAAGACATGATCTTGCGTGCGGGAGAAAACATTTATGGCGCCGAAGTAGAAAGCGCTATTTATGAGCATCCTGCAGTGCACGAGGCTGCAGTATTTGGTGTGCCGCACGAGCGCCTGGGCGAAGAGGTGGCAGTTGCCATTTACCCCAACGACCACATGACCTTGACCGCAGAAGAGCTGTGGGCGTTCCTCGACGAAAAGATCGCCAAGTTCAAGATTCCGACCCAGGTGGTCATCATCAACGAGCCGTTGCCTCGTAACGCCGCAGGCAAGTTCCTGAAGCGCGACTTGCAGCAGCAGGTGGTTAAGGGAGTTCTCGTCCCAACGACCCGATAGGGCCCATGCACTAGAGTTTCCCCACGTGCCACCAATCGATATCACCCGTGGCGACGGGGTTCGCTACGACGTCGTGGCTATTGGCAACGCGCTTGTCGATGTGATCGCGGCAGTGCCCGATGAATTCTTAGTGAACGAAGATGTGGTCAAGGGTTCGATGACGTTGGTGGATTCCACACGCTCGGCTCATCTGTATTCACGCATTAGTAACCCAACACAAACCAGCGGCGGTTCTGCGTCCAACACCGCGTATGGTCTTGCAAGTTTGGGTGGGCGAGCAGGCTTCATCGGCAAGATTGCAGACGACGACTTGGGTCGCGTGTTTGGTGCAGACATGGACAAAGTTGGTGTTGGGTTTCATCCCGGCGCAACGAGCGCAACCGAACCAACTGGCCGATGCATCATTGCGGTTACGCCAGACGGCCAGCGCAGCATGAGCACGTTTCTTGGTGCCGCATCGCTGCTAGAGCCCGCCGACATTTCGCGCGAAGCAGTGCAGTCGGGCGCTGTGTTGTTTTTGGAGGGCTACCTCTTCGACCGTGACGAGGCAAAGGCGGCATTCAAAACCGCTTCGCAGTTTGCGCACGAGGCCGGCCGCAAGGTTGCACTCACCTTGTCTGATTCGTTCTGTGTAGACAGGCACCGCGATGACTTTCTCGATCTCATCTTGAACGACATTGACGTGCTGTTCTGCAACGAGTTTGAATTGCAGTCGTTGTATCAGACCTCGTACGAAGAGGCGCTCGAGCAATTGCGAAGCGACTGCGAATTTGGCGCTGTCACTCGCGACAAGCGCGGTTCGGTTGTTATCAACGGTCACGATTTGGTGCACATCGAGCCCGAACCTGTAGACCGCGTGGTGGACGCGACTGGTGCCGGCGATCAATACGCGGCAGGTTTCTTGTACGGATTCACGCGCGGCATGGCAATCGAGCATTGCGGTCGCCTTGGTTCCATGTCGGCTTCCGAAGTGATCACGCACGTTGGCCCGCGGCCACTTGTGCAACTGAGCACGTTGATTCCAGAACACCTACGCTCGTAACCATGGCAACAAACGAGCACGACAACCTGACAGTTCTTGGCTCCACGGTGCGGGCCCCAATCGATCATGTCGAGGTGTTTCCCGCACCCGCCGACGTCACCTTGGTGCGCTTCACCAGCGACGAAGTGTCGTCCATCTGCCCCGTTACTGCGCAACCCGATATTGCCACCGTGATTATTGAATACGGCCCAGACAAATTTTGTATCGAGTCGAAGTCGTTGAAGCTGTACTTGTGGCGCTTTCGCAACATGGCGGTGTTTGCCGAAGCGCTAGCCGCCGAAATTGCGAATGAAGTAATGACCACGGTGAAACCGCATTGGGTGAAGGTGCAACTTACTCAGCACCCTCGCGGCGGCATCGAAGTGCACGCCGTTGCCGAACTCAATCGCTAAGCGTTAGTTCTCTTCGTCGGCTGGCACGTACTGCACGTTGAGGTCGCCAAGTTTGACAAGCGTTGCAGCAACCCAGCCGCCAAGCGCACCGAAGTGATCGTCGAGTAGCGAACTGGTGCCGTCCTGCAGCGTTGCCTCGGCAAGTTCGTAGGCGCCTTCGTACACAATTTCGAGCGCGTAATCAACAACATCAGTTCCATCAGACGAGTGACAAATCTCGATCGTGATGTTGTCGCGTTCCATGCTTGCGCCGCCGATTTCGGGGCTGTTGGCTACTGCAATGTTGTCGACGAGTGATGGGTTTGGTTGTTGAGCGAGGCGCTGAACGCGAAACACCACTTCCATTTCGATCTCGGGCAGCTTGTCTACAACTTCGTCCACATACCAAGTTCGGTAAGTTGCCTGGCTGCGGCTTGGCCAGTTCAGCGTGATGTGTGCAACAACTCGTGGCGGAAGCCCTTCGCCCGGCAGGCCGTACGTGGTTTCCCACACCAAGTCGCCAAGCAAGATATCGGAGTTGAAATGCTCTTCGAAGGCCTGTCGCTCGAGGAAGGCATTGCCGAACGCGTCGCGTAGCGCGCTAATGGCGTCGGTAAATACGTGGTCGAGCATGCGTATTTAGGGTACTCGCTAACCTTGAGCCATGCCTTTGGTCCTTCTTGATATTGCAGACGGTGTAGCCACCATCACCCTGAACAACCCAGACGAGCGCAACACCATGACGGCGCCAATGGTGTCCGAGATTGTTGCAGCGATGGATCGCATCGAAGCAGATGAGAACATTGGCGCCATCGTTGTTACGGGCACCGCACCAGCATTTTGTGCTGGCGCAAACCTTGGAAATCTGGCAGAAGCCGATGGTGAATCGCTTGGTGTCATTTACGAAGGCTTTCTTCGCATTGCTCGCAGCCCGTTGCCCACCATTGCTGCGGTAAACGGTGCAGCAGTTGGGGCTGGCATGAACCTGGCACTTGGTTGCGACGTTCGCATTGCTGCGCGACGCGCAAAGTTTGATACCCGATTTTTACAACTGGGAATTCACCCTGGTGGTGGCCACACATGGATGCTGCGAAGGATCGTAGGCCCGCAAGCGGCAATGGCTGCGGTGCTGTTTGGTGAGATTTTGGATGGGGCAGAAGCCGAGCGTGTTGGGCTTGCCTACAAGTGCGTAGACGACGACAAGTTGTTGGAAACGGCACATGCGCTTGGCGCCCGCGCAGCAAGCGCTCCGAGGGAATTGGTTATTGAGACAAAGAAAACCATTGCGGCAATGGCCAACGTGGTTACCCATACAGAAGCGGTGGCGGCCGAGCTCGTGCCGCAGTTGTGGAGCACGCGCCAGCCTTGGTTTGCCCAGCGTCTTGCCGCGCTGCAGGCCAAAATCAGCAAGAAATAACGCCTGCTCAACGCGCCCTCTCTGAAGGTGTAAGTTTCAGTTCAGAGAGCAAGCCAGTGGAATTCGTCAGTGTTACCAACACGAAAGGCGGGGGAAGCAATGAGCAAGCGTCACAAACATCGGGAGACGGTGTTGCCACCAAAGGTGGAGATTCGGGCACACGCCCACAACGAACGACATCGAGTTAACTCGGAGTTGCACCTTGTGGCCGATTTGGTGAGCCACGGAGTTGAACCAGACGATGTGATCGATCCGGGCCCCGAATGGAAGCCAATACATCACCACGATGCGCAAGTTGGTCGCGAATTATCGCGTCGGCCAACGTTCAAGCATTGGAAGACGAAGGAATGGAAAAGGCGCAGTGTGATACGCAAGCAGCGTGTGAAAGAAATTGAACACCTGCGGGATATTGCTTAACGCTCTAGCCAGTTGGCGCCAAGTTCGTCTTTGCGCTCAAGCCATTCTTCATAAGTGAATCCGTAGCGAACGTGGTCTTCCCACACGCCATTGATCTCTAGAAAACGTTCCGCAAGCCCTTCTTCGCGCAGGCCAATCTTTTCCATCACTCGCCGGCTGTTTGCATTGCGGGGAATGATGCAGATTTCGACGCGATGCAGTTTCAGTTGCTCGAAAGCAAACTTGGAGATGAGGACGACTGCTTCGGCTGTGTAACCGTTGCCCGCACGGGACTCGTCGATCCAGTAGCCGATAGTTGCGCACTGCAGCGCACCGCGCACAACATTGTTGAGGTTTACTTCGCCTGCCAGCGAGCCGTTGACAAACATGCCGAAGGTGTAGCTGCTGCCCAGTTGTCGGTCGCGGTCGCGCACGGTGCAACGATTAGCAAATGCTTCGCGGTTGTGCGCCGGGTCGGTGGTGTTGCGGGGCACGAGGGGTTCCCATTTGGTGAGCCAACTTGCGTTGCGTATGCGAACCTCGCTGAAGGCCTCAAAATCTTGCGCGATGAGCGGGCGCAGCATGACGCGTTTTGCGTACAGACGCAGGGGTGATTGGGTAACTGCGCCGGCTGGATGCACAATGCTTGGCTTGGGGAGAGTCATGGCGCGCTCAATTCTTGCGCAATGACGCCGTCGAGCAAGTTATTCACCGAGACAGTGATTTCGGCAAGGTGCAGGCGGCGCATAATGCCGACAAGCACGCAGCAGCCGCCCACAATCACATCGGCTCGGTCGGCAGGAAGGCCGGGGTTGTGCTTGCGGTCGGCAAGCTTTTCGGTGGCCAGCGTGCGGAACACTTCTTCTACGTCGCCTCTGGACATGCTGTGGCCGTGCAACTTGGATGCATCAAATTGCTGCAGGCCAATTTCGACGGCGGCAATAGTGACGATGCTGCCGGCCACGCCAATGACGCGAGTTGCATGGGCAACGTCGGGGTGTTCGCGCAACAAGTCGTCCATGAAGTCGGTGACGAGGCCAATGGCGTTCGTCAGTTCTTCGGGTTTCGGTGGGTCGTGATGCAATTCGCTTTCAGTAAGAACAACAGTGCCAACAGGGAAACTCATGGCGTGTCGAAACTGCGTGTCGCCAATCATCACTTCGGTACTGCCGCCGCCGATGTCGATAACCAGCGTGGTGCCATCGTGGGCGGGGAAGTGAGAAATGGCGCCGGCAAAAGCCAGACGCGCTTCGGTTTCGCCCGCAATGATTTCGGGGCGAGTGCCAAGAACTTGTTCGGCTGCATCGAGAAATACTGCAGAGTTGGTTGCGCGTCGGCATGCTTCGGTGGCTGTTACTCGCACGAAGCCACACCCGTGTTGGGTGATGAGCGCTTTGTATTGCTGCAGCCGATTTATTGTGCGCTCAATTGCGTCGGGCTGCAATTGGTTGCTGTGCACCACGCCGCGCCCCAACCCAGTTACGTGCACTTCGCGAACCAATTCGGATCCGTCGGGGTTGGCGATCAACAAGTTGGTGGAGTTGGTTCCGATGTCGATTGCTGCAAGTGGAGAAGTGACAACCTTGCGCGGCTTACTCACGATGTAGTCGCTGCGTGACGTGCCCAACTTGGCAGCCACCCAATCGCCAACTGGGTCCTCGCCGCCTGCAAGCCACCAACCCAAGTGGGCATGGAGGCACTTCACGCCAATACGAGTGCCGCCCACACCGCCAGATGGCCGAGGGCCTGTGTGATCGGCGGGAATGCTGGCGTCGCGTTCCTCCGCGTATTTAACGTGTGCAGCGGCAAGCGCGGCCGGGTCTACTTCGGCTTCTGCGGTGTTCACGCCGCCTTCTGCTTCTAGGCGACCAGCCTGCACCGTCTCGGTTTCGCCAACAAGCCAGTAGCGCGTTGGCATTGGTGTGCCGTCTGCAAGCAGCGGGTGGTTGTACAACACCACCGGGTCGCCAGTGCGGGTGCGTACAACAACTTGGAAATTGCCTTGAGGAACACGCCCGAGCAACTCGGTGATGCGAGCAATGTCGGCGGGTGTTGGCGCGTTAGAAAATATAGACAAGCGCGGCAACCACAGCAACAACAGCAATGAGCGCAGGAATTGCGCGTTTCAGAATTGGTGCGCCTGCAGTTTCGAGCAAGTCCAACGGCGCAACTTCTGGGCTATTGATAATTCGAATTGCTGGCTTCTCGCTTGGTGCAGGCGCTGCGGCTTCAACTGGTGCAGCAGCAACGGCGGTTGCTGGTGTGCTCGGTGCAGGTGCAGGTGCACCAGTGATGAGTTGGTTGAGATTTTCGGAAAATTGTGCAAGCAGTTTGTCGCTTACGTCGGCAAGTGCGCCGCGGCCAAACTGTGCAACCTTGCCGGAGATGGTGAGGTCGGTGTGCACGGTGCAGGTGGTTGATGTTGGTGAAACCGAAGTGAGTTCGGCGGTGATGACAGCAGAGGCGTTGCCCTTGCCGGTTGTGTCGCGGCCTTCGCCTTTCAGAGATGCCTTGTGCGCAACATCATCGCGCGAAAGAAAACTTGCCTGACCTTTGAATTGAGCCAAGATCGGGCCTACTTTGATCTTTACTTGACCGCGATAGGTATCGCCTTCAATCTCGGTGAGTTGTGCGCCTGGCAGGCATGGCGCAATGCGCTCTAGGTCGGTGAGAATGACCCATGCCTCGTCGATTGGAACATTCACGGTGAATTGATGATTGAGATCCATTGCGGCTCCGATTGTTTTACGTTGCTTGATATTCGGTGAGTAATGCTTCAGCGCGGGCGAGGTCTTCGACCGTGTCAACATCCAGTGCCGAACCAGAACAGGCTACTTCTTGCACCAGTTGATGGTGAACGCGCAATAGGTTTCGCGCGCCTTCGTCGCCGGTGGATGGCAGCTGAGCCCACAATTCGGCGTGCACTTTTACAGGGTTGCCGCGATTGCCTGCATACGTTGCAACTGCCAGCGGGGCAGAGGCGTGCGCAACATCTCGCCAAGATTGCGCGGTTACGCATGGTTGATCGGCCAAACCAAAAACAATGTTTTCCATGTGCAGCGACTGGGCGTGAGCAACGGCACACTGCACCGAACTTGCCAACCCCGACAACCAGTGGGGGTTGTGCACATGTGTTGGCGCGCCCCATGTTTCCAAAGAAGCGAGAGCGGCCTTACTTAAGTCGGGAGGCAACTGGATTGGCGTTGCCCCTTCAACAATCAGCACAGGGCCAACAGAGGATTCGAGCAATGCTTGAAGCGCCCAGGCGCACACTTGTCGGCCCCGCGCTATTGCGTGCAGCTTGTGTGTTGGTCCGATAAACCGGGTGCCCGCTCCTGCCGCGAGCAGCACTGCGAGGGTGCCGCGTTCGGGCGATGATGCGGCCATAAGCCTTATGTTTACAGGGTTTGGAGGGATCCCCAAATATTACGATTTGGTTACATATACTGTAATCCAGTCGTCACATAGCGATTTTTCGCACCGCGATCTGGTCCGCCCCCCGGCCCAGACAGGTACCCGTGGCAAACCCCTCACCATGACCCTTACTTGCGCATATCCACATCCCCGATTGGCTCGCTTCCGCCGGCTCGTAGTTGCCCTGGTGCTCGCCGTTGCCACGGTAGGCGCGTTGACAAGCCCTGCAGACGCGGCACGCATGGGAGACGAGCAGGAGGCGCTGATTGTTGCAGGCGCAAGCAAGGCGCTCGTAGCGATCGACAAATTTGCCGACAAACGCGACTTGGACGCCTACGACCTCTACCTTTCGCTCGCCGATGGCCTGGCCGTGCAGGTGGCTAACTTCCTTGGTTTAGACGTGCGTTCAATGCAGCGCGCTTGGCGCGGTGCAGATGTTGCGCATCAACGCGCGTTGATGGCCGGCCTTACGCAGTTGGGTGTTCCGTACAAAGCGAATGGTGCGCAGGCCGACGTGGCGTTGGATTGTTCGGGGCTCGTGGCGTTTGCGTGGTCGAGCGCAGGTGTTGGATTGCCGCGAGGCTCTACATCGCAATTTTCAAGCGCGAAACAAATCAAGGCTCGTTACGCACAGCCGGGCGACATTATTTGGAGGCCTGGCCATATCTCGATTTACCTCGGCATCGACACAGCAATTTTGCACACTCCATACAGCGGTCGCAGCGTGGAGTTGCACGTGATGGAGGATCGAATTGCGTCATGGGTTCGGTTCGCCGACCCCATTGCATAGCTAACGGTGAATAGGGCCGTTACTATCACGAAGCGACGGGGCATTTCTGCCAGTGCGTCGAGCAATAATTTCTGAACAAATCGAAATCGCGGTTTCTTCGGGAGTGCGAGCACCGATGTCGAGGCCAATTGGCGAAAGCAATCGATCCAAATCTTTTGCTTCATGCACGCCAACTTCGGCAAGCCGCTCGAGGCGTTTGGCGTGTGTCTTACGGCTGCCCATCACGCCGATATATCCGACGTTTGTAGCAAGTGAGCCCTGAATGGCTGGCACATCAAACTTTGGGTCGTGAGTAAGGATGCATACCGCGTCGCGAGGCCCGAGGTCGCTGCCTCGGCTTGCAAGCAGTGGTGCCGGCCATGACACCAGTACTTCGTCGGCCATGGGGAAACGGCGGCGTGTCGCAAACACCTCGCGCGCATCGCATACCACTACGTAATAGCCAAGAACTTTGGCAACGCGGGCAAGCGCGGCAGTGAAATCGACTGCGCCAAAAATCCACATCACTGGTGGTGGCGCAAATGCATCAATAAACACGCGCACCGTTGGCGTGTCCAACAAATCCTCGGGAGTTATTTGGCCGTTTGGCCCGTAATGCCGAACGCTGGTGCGTCCCGCTTCAATTTCGCCAATCGTGTCGCGAGCAACAACGCGATCTAGTTCGGAATCACCAAGGGTTCCTTGCGCGTCCATGCCGGGTGCGATCAACATCATTGCGCCAATGTTTGGCCCATCGATCACTGTCACAAGTGCAACCGGCTTGTTCTCGCGCGTGCGTTGTGCAAAAAGAGGGTAGAGCGACACGTCGATTACCAGGTAAGTGGTTGCAAGAAGAGATGGATAATGCCGCCACACGTCAATCCAACGGCAAACGCCTCGTCGTCCGAGTAACCAAATGTGACAAGACGCGGTTGGTTGTCGCCGTTCAACATGCCAAGTGCCTCGGCAACAACAGCGCCTTCGACGCAACCGCCACTTACGGAGCCAACAACTTCGCCGTCTTGGTTGACGGCCATTGCCGCACCAGGGTCGCGCGGGCCCGAGCCTTCAATATCAACCACGCGTGCAAGGGCAATGCGTTTGCCTTCGCTCTTCCAGCGATCGATGTCGTTCAGTAGGTCGCGCATAGGTACTAGTCAATCGTGGGAAATGACCCGTGTAAGTTGCTCCAGGGCCGCCATGGAGTGGCCCTCGACAAACTCGTCGATGTATGGCAGTGCGGCTGCCATTCCGCGGGCGAGGGGTGCATAACCCGGCGTCACTTTCAGCGGGTTTACCCACACAACACGATGCGCAACGCGCTGCAGGCGCTTCATTTGCTCTGCAAGCACTGCTGGTTCGCCCCTGTCCCAGCCGTCGGAAAGAATCACAACTATGGCACCGCGCGCCATGCCCCTCACGCCCCACGTGTCGTTGAACTTCTTCATGCTTTCGCCAAGGCGTGTGCCGCCACTCCAGTCCGGCACTTGCGCCGAGGCGCGCTGCAACGCCTTGTCTGGGTTTCTGTTTGCAAGTTCTTTCGTTAGGCGGGTGAGGCGCGTGCCAAATGCAAAAGCCTCAACTCGTTGTCGGCCAACAACTGCCGCGTGCATGAAACGCAATAGTGCGCGCGCGTATGGCTCCATGCTTCCCGAGATGTCGAGCAACACCACAAGACGGCGTTGCTTTTCACCTGGTTCGCGCCACAACAACTGAATTGGTTCGCCGCCATGAGTGATCGATGCGCGCACTGTTCTTCGCAAGTCGTGGCGTGAACCGCGCCTGCGCGAATTTCGCAACCGCAGGGAGGTGCGTGGTGGGCCAGCAAGTCGAAGCTGTTGCATTAAACGTTGCGACTCGTGCAGTTCGTCATCGCTGTATTCCGCAAAGTCTTTTTCTCTTAATGTTTCCGTTGCCGAAAAACGAAGAGTCAGTGTTGGGTTGTCGTCGACTGCCTCGGGCGCTTTGTCTGCACCATCGTCTTCGTCATCAATGAGCAGTGTGATTTTTTGTGGGGGTTCTTCGTCTGGCACGTGGCCTGCCTGGCGCTGTTCCCAGAACACGGCAAATGCTCGATCGAACACGCCATGATCTTCTGGCTTGCGAACGAGTGTCGCGCGCCCAGCCCAATACACATCTTCCCGGTGCTCGAGTGAAACAACTTCGAGTGCCTGCACGAAGGTAAGCACCGAGTCGAGAGGTACGGCAACACCCGCGCCGCGAAGCACTCGGGCAAACGAGATGGCAATGTTTTCGGCAGTCATAAAGGTGTGCTGCCGCCAAGAGCGACTAGCTGTTGAGCAGCCCTCGGTCGAATGCTTGTTTCACCAACTGCGCAATGCCTTGCTCGCGCACGCGTTCGTGATCTTCGCGATATTTGAGGACGGTGCCTAATGTTGCCGCCACGGTTGCTTCATCCAGTTCGCTCACGCCAAGTTGGCCAAGCGCGGTTGCCCAGTCGATGGTTTCGGCAACTCCGGGTGGCTTGTACAAGTTCAGTGAACGCATCGACTCGACCGCCGCAGCAACTTGCCGCGCCAACGATTCGGTTGCTTGCGGAACGCGCAGGCGAACAATGGACACCTCACGCTCGAACGACGGGTGGTCAACCCAGTGATAGAGGCAGCGGCGCTTGAGCGCGTCGTGTACGTCGCGCGTGCGGTTGGAAGTGAGGATGACAATTGGCGGTGTGGTTGCCCGGTACGTGCCCAATTCTGGGATGGTGATCTGAAAATCGGACAGCACCTCAAGTAGGTATGCCTCGAATTCATCGTCGGCGCGGTCGATTTCATCGATCAATAACACGGCAGGAGTATCGCGATTGTCGATTGCGCGAAGTAGCGCGCGCTTAATCAAAAAACGCTCGTTGTACAGTTCGCCCTCTAAGGCATCGGCATTTTTTGTTTTGGCTTCACCGCTTGCCTCGGCGGCACGCAGATGCAGCAACTGGCG
>CAZNBF010000031.1:0-10984 GCA_964571325.1 uncultured Acidimicrobium sp. | reverse complement strand
GGTGGGTGCGGGCTTCGTCTGCCGTAAGCAGGCCCTCCGTCACCAACTCTTGAACGTAAGAGTGATCGACGCTTAATTGACGCAACTGGCCGCTTCGAAGCAAATACGCGCGCGAGTCGCCAACGTTTGCAAGCACCATATGTGGCGGCTCGGCACCGTCGTCGTTGGCAACCACGGCAAACGCCGTGAGGGTGGTGCCCATTCCACGCTGTTCGGTGGTTGCTGTTGCAGCCTGGAAAATGGATTGATTGATCTGCTGCACTACTTCAACGAATGCCTCGGGCGTCGAGACCGCGCCCTGCGGCAACGCGCCCAACAACTGAGTGGTTAAAGCACTAGCTACTTCTCCGGCATTGTGGCCGCCCATTCCGTCGGCAACAGCGAACAATGTGTTGCTCGCAAAAAATGCATCTTCGTTCTGTGCACGAACGTTTCCCGTATCGGTGGCCACGCCGTGGCGAATGGTCAGCATGTTGCTAACGGCTACACCTTTTCAAAACGTACGATCAGCGCACCAAACGCAATCTCTTCACCGCCAAGTAAGGACACTGGCGAGGTGAGTGTTTCTTTGTTCACTCGGGTGCCGTTGGTAGAGCCGCGGTCTTCGATTGTCCATGTGCCATCAACAAGGCGAAGCTGCGCGTGCACGCGACTGACGTTGGTGTCGGCAATAACCACGGTGCAGGTGCTGGAGCGACCAATGGTCATGTCGTCTTCCGTCAATTGCTGGCGTGTGCCATCCGGCAAAACAAGGAAATACGTATTTTCTGCAACCGCCACGGGTGCATGGTGCTGTGCTGGCTCGGGGCTTGTTGCAACAACGTTGCACTTGCCGCGAGCAATGGTCTCATCGCTCACAATTACAGCAACTGCATCTGCGCCAAGTTGGTATTGCTCGTATGTTGCGTGGTTCGTGATGGCTTGGCGCAGCTCGCTTAACAGCGGTTTCATGGCGGGCGCCAATAGTTCGTAATCAGTTGGGTTTACATGCACGGTGTAGGCATGCGCCAAGGGTGATTGGCCATCGGCCGAGAGGGCATCCATCTCCTCAACGACGCGCCTGCCAATGGTGATGGGCCTAATGCCGCCAAGGCGCGTGCGAGAAAACACCCTCTTATTCTACGCGGATTGGCGCGTGTAGTCCTCTTTACCAAACATGCGCTTCCAACGCCTTTCAAGCATCTGCATCTCGTGTGGTTGCACCGTTGGGTCTCGCGTGAGCGACTCGAAGTGATACAACCGAACGAGTGGAGTCCACACAATGTGTCGGCCCGACTCGGTGAGTTTGTAGCAAAAATCAAGGTCGTTAAAACACGCCGGGAAATCAATCGAGAATCCGCCAAGCTCCTCATATACATCGCGAGAAATTGCGGCGCATGCAGCGGTCACGCCACTTACACGTCGAGTGAGAGCAAACATGCCAAACGAACCAACGGATTTGGATGACAGACCCGAGCCCAGGTTATGCGGGGTAGGAATGTTGGTGTGCCCGGCACTTTGAATGCGGCCGTCTTCTAGCAACAGCATTGGGCCAACCATGCCAACACCCTCGTATTGCAACATGGCAACAAAGGTCTCCAACCAGTCGGGGCTGACCAATTGCACATCGTCGTTTAACAACACGATGACATCACCCGATGAGGCCTTGACCCCAACGTTGCACTTGTCGGAAAAATTGAACGGGGCTTGATACGGCACCACTTTCACCCGTGGGTCGGCGCCAAGATCGATGTTGTAAATGGGGGCGCCGTCTTTGTAATCATGAACCACCACAATTTCGTAATTGGCATAAGTGGTTTGCCGAAGAATGCTGTTGACCGCATGCTCAACCAGGCAGGTGTGCACCCCCCAAATCCGTTTCGCATCGCCACGCGTAGGGATCACGATGCTGACACGTGGAGACTCGTTCATTTTCGGACGTATCTGAATAAAACCCTCGTCCGACATCCACACATCTGCCTGTTGATTGGTGCGCGCCATGTGTTCTTTAGTTGCCTTCACCGCACTGTCAAACGCGTAGGGCTTGGCGTCATGAACACTTGCGGCCGAACCAGGTATTGCACGCCAGTGATACAACACCTGGCCAATGTGCGCAATGCGACGCGCGCGCTCGGTTGCGCGAAGAATCAAGTCAAAATCCTGCGAGCCGTCAAAACCTTTTCTAAACCCGCCAATGTCGTCCAATAATGACGAGCGGAAAACCGAGAAGTGGCAGCAATAATTTTGGGCCGCCAACCGAACGGGGTCGAATGCGGGCTTCTTAAATACGTCGTAGTGATTACCGTCGTTGTCAATCTTGTCTTCGTCGGTATACACATAGTCCACAAGCTCGTCTTCGGCCAGCCGTTGTGCAACCTTGGCCAACGCCTGGGGGTGCAACTCGTCGTCGTGGTCGAGCAGCGCGATAAATTCGCCCGTGGCCATGTCGAGCGCGTCTTGCGAAGCGGCCACGATTCCGCCGTTAGCACTGCGAAACGCAACTCGGATGCGCGGGTCGGATACCGCTGCTTTGCGCAACACTGCGTGCACTTTCGAGTTTGGCGAGGCATCGTCGACCATGCACCACTCCCAATCCTGAAAAGTCTGTGCTTTCACCGATGCAATACACGACCGAAGCGCACTCAGCGGCGTGTTGTAAACAGGCGTGATGATGCTGAATTTGGGCATGGAGCGAGTTAGAACAACCGAACGATACGGCGCGCTATGCGCACGGGAAGCAACATCATGTTGCCAATCTTCCATGTGCGTGTTTCAAGAGTTCGTTTCAGTTGCTGGCGTGCCTGATGCGCCTTACGTTCGGCATCGGCAAGGTTTGCACGCAACTCGCCAACTTCTGCTGCGGCGCCGCGGGCAAAGTCGCGCGAGTGGAGGAGCGACATCTCTAGTTCGGCGATTCGGGCTTGGGCCGCATGAAAGTCGGAGGCCATTTGATTAATGCCACTGATGTCGTATTGGTGTTTAAGCGTGCCAATTTCTGCAAGTAGTCGTTCGCGCGATGCATCACGCAAATCGTCGAATGAGTCGACCGGGTTTGCACCACCAACAGTCATGGCATAAAGGTTACAACAGCAATGTGGCATGCGTGGTTGGTGTCAACACACCTGATTGCTAGCGTCAAGTTGTTACTCGGGCGAGTGGCGAAATGGCAGACGCGCTGGCTTCAGGTGCCAGTGTTCGTAAGGACGTGGGGGTTCAAGTCCCCCCTCGCCCACAACTGATGTTGGTAAGGTTTTCCCCAGTCGTGCAACAACTTTCTCAACTTCGTCGATCACAAAACTTGCTCTGGAATCTCACCCTGCGCGAGTTGCGGTCGAAGTACCGCCGCTCACTTTTGGGCTGGGCGTGGTCGATGCTCAACCCGCTTTCAAACATGGTCATTTATTGGTTCGTGTTCGGCGTGGTCTTTGGCGCAACTGCCCCCATTGGCGACCCATCCGGTATCGAGATTTATGCCTTATACCTACTCAGCGGCATCTTGCCGTGGGGCTTTTTCGCGCTGGTTACCAACCTTGGGCTTGGCTCATTGCTTGGAAACTCCGGTTTGGTCAAGAAGGTGTACTTCGCTTGGGAAACACTCGTCTTTGCACAAGTCATTTTTTCCTTCGTCCAGTTCTGCATTGAAATGTCGCTCTTGTGCGTTGCACTGCTCATTGTTGGTAGCCCCATCGCGCCATGGCTCCCCTTCGCTTTTTTACTCATGTTGCTGCTGGCGGTGTACGCGGCAGGGTTCGCTTTGGCGCTTTCAACTTTGGCGGTGTATTTCCGCGACTTGCGTTATCTCTGGACAATCATCATTCAGGTGATGTTCTTTGCAACCCCAATCATTTACACGCCCGACAAAATTGAGGGCAAAGTGCCACAAGTGCTGGAGTTCATCTTGCATTGGAACCCCATGGCCGTGTTTGTTCAGGCGTTCAGAGATTTGTTGTATTCCGGTAAAGCGCCGCATTGGGGCCACATTGGATATTTGTTGGTGGCTTCTGTTGTGGTGTTTGTGTTGGGCTGGACGATCTTCGTCAAGCAATCACGACGCCTGGCCGAAGAGCTGTAAAAACTACTTGGCCTGGCGGCTGATATGCCAGGTGGACGGCACTGCTACCAGGCCTTCTTCAAACAAGTCGGTCTGGTGCACTTCGAAACGAACCCAATTTTGACAGTGGTCGTATTCGGTTGTGCCCGTGGCATCCGTGCATGCAACTGAGATGTAATACGTTCCTTCTAGCAGTGGCAAGCGAGCGATGTCGATGGTGGCAGTTACTGCCTCTTGCATGTTGCCAACTTTTCCTTCGGCGCGGTGCGACGTTGTCGACCACATCACCACTCCGTCAAGCTTGCTGATGTACACCTTGATAACAGGCGAGCGAAGTGCTGTTTGTGCGGTGATATTTGCCCGAATTTGTACGGCGGCATTGGTGTCTACGCGAGTTGTTGGCGCACCCTGCGCATCCAGCAACTCCACACTGTTAATGCGTGCCTCTTCGGTGCCCCAGCGCTCACGGAAGTCGGCGTCTTTGGCGGCGTGTTGCGTGTAACTTCCACCCGTGTATGCAGCAATCACTTCTGCTGCTGGGCCCTTCATTCGCAGCTTGCCCTTTTCCAGCCACACGATCTCTTTGCACAATGTTTGCAACGCGCCAAGGCTGTGGCTAACAACAACAATCGTTCGGCCTTCGCGGCGAAACTCTTCAATCTTTTCGCTGCTCTTGCGTTGAAACTGTTGGTCGCCAACGGAGAGTACTTCGTCAATCAGCAAGATCTCTGGTTCTACGTGGGCGGCAATCGAGAAACCAAGGCGCACGGTCATGCCCGACGAATAGTTCTTTACTGCGGTGTCAATAAACCGCTCTAACCCAGCAAATTCAACAATGCTGTCGAACTGGCGGTCGACGTCTTTTTTCGACATGCCCAAAATTGCGGCGTTGAGATAAATGTTTTCGCGGCCCGATAATTCGGGGTGGAAGCCAGCACCCAATTCCAGCAGTGCGGCAACATTGCCATTGATCGCAACTTTGCCCTTGTCGGGCCGATAAATGCCGGTGAGGCACTTCAGCATCGTGCTTTTACCCGACCCGTTGGAGCCAATGATTCCAACAGTTGCACCGTGGTCCACGTTGAACGAGACATCGTCGAGCGCCCAGAACTCTTCGTAACGTGCGCGCCTGCCGCGCAAAATTGCAGCCTTGATGTAACGGTTTCGTTCGTGGTACAAACGGAAGTTTTTGGAGACCGAATCAACGGTGATTGCGTACTCAGACATCTGTGTGCAAGTTTACTGATTTACTGGCGCCGAGTGCTGTTTGCGCAGCAACTGCAGGTGCGCACGCAATGAAGCGGGGAGCACCGCATGATCCCAGTTGATGATCAGCGCATCAGCATGTTGCACGTAATACGACTGTTCCTCCGTTGGTTCTGCCGAATTCTGATACCACGGCATATGGCGCGCGGTGTACGGCGGGGCCGAGCGCAAGCATCGATTGTTCTGATGATGCTCGCCCGGGCGGTACATGGCAAATGTGGTGTCTATTTCGGCGACATACATGCCGCTCTTGTGAATGTTGCGCCAAAACTGCGACTCCCACAACGTCACATCGTTGCGATGTGCATACGTTGCAGGCAAGTCGTCTAGGCGCAGGCTAAACCCAACTTTGTCAAACTCTGGGTTGTCATCAAGTGTGTTACGAAACACCTCAAGAACATCGTCGGGGCATTCCTCGCTTGGCACCACATCTGGGTCGGTAACGATGAAGTGTTGGTCTAACCCAAGTTCGGTAACGAGCCCACTGAGCCACGGCGCACGGTGCCCAAGGTTGGTGCCGTTGCGCACCACATGATGCGGCGATGCCTCAAGGTATTGCACGAGCGGCGGGTATGTGCTGGCGTTGTCGCACAGCCAAATGTTGTTCTGCCCAATGCGTTCCAGCCAGTTCACTAAATCAACAAGCGGCGACAACCTGTCGCGCACATTGATAATGACTGGATATTGCTGCATGCTCGCTAGTTGCCCTTGGCAATAAACGGAAACCAGCGCACTAATCGTTGGGCAAGCCGATATTCGCTGGATGCCTCAACTTCGGCCATTCGGGTTCGCAGCCTGTCGCGCTGGTCGGTCATTTGGGTGTGAGCCACACCAAGCTGTTCGTGTTCGGCCAGCAGCGAGTCGAGCCGGCCCTGCATTTCGTTGCGTTGCTTCGTGGCTTCTTCAATGCCCGAGCGCAAAAGTGCAAGCTCTTCTTCAAGTTGTTTTCGTGTGGCGTCGTCAAGCACGGCCTGTAGTTGGCGCTTGGTCTTCACCAGTTCAGCAACTTTTGTTTCTACGTATTGGCTCAGTTGCTCGGCTTTGGTGCGCAGCCCAAACGACTCGGCAAGCAGTTGCTTGATCAGTTCGTCGCGGTCGTCGGCGCCTTCAGACATCTCTTTCAGCATACTTACAGAGACTCTCCACCATCTTTGAGCGCGTGTAGATTTAACCCAATGCAGATCACGGCCGAACGTGTGCGCACACTGGTTCGTTGGTGCGAATATGGCTATGTAGTAGTGCTGCTGTTTGCACTCACGCAGGGCCCGGTCTTCACCTTGTGGTTTGCCAGCTCGGTCAATGTCGTCGGTTCATCCATGAATCAGGTGCATGTTGCAACATTTGCCGCCCTGCAACTGCCAGCGTTGTTCCTATTGGGTTATCGCCGCCTTCCACGCACCTCGATGGTTGGGCCAATCGGTGTGCTTGCAGCGTTCTGCGGCTGGATGGTGCTCAGCACCGCGTGGGCAACGCTTGGTCAACACACCATCATTGAAGCAATGTCGTTGTGCCTCACGTGCGCCGCCGGTTTGTATTTCGCCCGCAGCTTTTCTCTGTTCGAACAATTGGTGTTGGTACTTGTTGCCATGCAACCAGGGTTGTTGTTGTCTAGGTATGCGGTTGCCAACAATTGGGACAGGGCAGTAAGCATCGACGGCAATTGGGTTGGCATCTACTTCAACCGCAATTCACTTGCCCCCGTTGCCATGGTCAGTTTGCTCGTGGCCGCTGCATTGATGTGGCTCGTGTTCTTGCGCCGCGATCAGCGTTGGTCGAAAATAGCGCTGTTCGTTCTGTTCGATGTGGCGTTGTTTGCCGCCGTCATGCTCTACCGCACTAGTTCCAACACCTCTATCGGCGCCGGCATTTCATTCGTTGTGGTGTGGGTGTTCTGGACACTCATTCGTTACTTACACCGAACACAACGCCTGCAACCAGGCGCCCTACACCGCGCCGTATACCCAGCGTTCGTCACCGGCGCTGCAGTGCTCACATGGGCCGGTGTGCAATTTCAAAACACCATCCTTGGAATTTTTGGCGAAACAGTCGACTTCAACGGCCGAACCGCATTGTGGCGTTTCAGTTGGACTGGATTCTTGGAGCGTCCAATTTTTGGTTGGGGCTGGCTATCTGCATGGCGCACACCAAAATTTTTTACGCGCGATTTATGGTGGACACTTAACAACATGCAGTGGTCGCACAGCGGCTACATGGACGTATTGCTGGGCGGCGGCTTTATTGGTGCGGCACTACTCGTCGTTGCCATCGTGTGGGGTGGGTCTCGACACGTTGATCACGCAGTAACAACACCTGCGGGCCAGTGGGCACCCGCCATCATGTTTTTTGTGTTGGCCGCGGCAACGCAAGAGAGCTTCTTTATTGGCAACCACTTCTTGTGGCTACTGCTCGTTGCAGCAATTGCCGGCTCGTTACGCGAAAAAAGCCCTAGGGCTTCGCAATAACGTCGATCATCATCGCCCGTGCATCCGACGGCGTAGAAAGCACCAATTCACTTCCCAGTGGTTGTACGGCAACATGAGAGATCAGCGGGTGTCGGGGGCGGGTATCTACTTCGCCATCTCCGAAAAGTTCCTCGTGCACTTTTTCGCCAGAACGTAGGCCCACAATCTCAATCTCCACGGCCTTGCCCGAGTTCTTTACAAGTTGTGCGGCAACCTCATAAATAGACACAGGCTTGCCCATGTCCAGAACCAGCACCTCGCCGTTGTCGCCAATTGCGCCGGCCTGAATAACCAACTGCACGGCTTCCGAAATGGTCATGAAGTAACGGGTAACGCCCTTGTGCGTAACGGTGACTGGGCCACCCTTATCAATCTGATCGCGGAACGACATCAACACGCTGCCGCGCGAGCCCAGCACGTTGCCGAAGCGCACAGAGATGTACTTACCCTTGCTTCCATTGCCACCAAACCCTGCAGTAAGGCGCTCGGCAATGCGCTTCGAGTAACCAAGCACGCTGATGGGGTTTGCTGCCTTGTCGGTCGAGATATTCACAAACACAGCCACGTCATTTTTCTCGGCAGCTTCAAGCAAAGTCAGCGTGCCGCGAATGTTGGTTTGGTATGCCTCAAGTGGGTAACTCTCCAGCAGCGGTAAGTGTTTAAGTGCGGCTGCGTGAAACACCACCTCGGGTTTGCGCGAAGCAAAGATGTGGTGAATGGTGTCGGCATCGCGCAAGTCGGCAAGCACGGTTTGCGGCGTGTCTAGTAATGCTCGGCCATGAATCGACAACTGCACTTCGTGCAACGCGCTCTCGTCGCGGTCGAGCATGATCAGTTCGGCCGGGTTAAAACGCGCTAGCTGACGACACAATTCGCTACCGATGCTGCCACCAGCACCCGTCACCAACACGCGGCGGTTCACTACGTAATCAGAAATTTGTTGCAAGTCGATGTTGATGTGTCGACGACCAAGCAAGTCTTCGTCGGTGAGGTCGCGAATGTCGCTGGTGGTAAGCGGCCGTTCGTGCAGGCTTTGCACCGGTGGCACCACTTTCACTTCCATACCCGACGACTGGGCAAGTTGGCTGATGTTGGTAATCAGTGCCGAATCGGCCGAGGGGATAGCAATCAGCAGCGTGGTTGCACCAGTCTTTTTGCGTGCTTCAGCCATGTTGTCGCGGCCACCCAAAACAGGCACACCCGAAATAGAAAGCCTGTGCGTCTCCGGGTTGTCATCAATAAAACCAACTGGCAAATATTGCGACGAAGGGTTTCGCATCATGGTGCTCACAATTTGAATGCCACCCTCGCCTGCGCCATATACCAACAACTTGGTTGCGGTAAGTGATGTGGGGCGGTGCACCTGTTCGCGAATCAGGCGCCACACGTAACGATTCGCACCCACTAAGCACAGTGCGGCAAAGCCAGCAACCACAATCACGCTGCGAGGAAACGCATTGAACGAGTTGTCGAAAAAGCGCAGCACCAACAAGATGCTGGTGGTGATGGTGGAGGCAATAACCAACCCACCAATTTCGTCAAAACTGCCGTATCGCCAACGCCTGCGGTAAATACCAACAACAAGGCCAACAATGGCGTGCACCACAAACACAATGGGCACTACGCGCTGTACCGAATCGGAAGTTGCCCCCATTGGGTCGTGGTGGCCCTGGTAAACAAAGCGCATATAAGAGGCAACAGTTGCCGTCAACGCCCAAGTAGCCGAGTCGATAACAAATTGCAGCACCGACGTGAATGGCGAAAACTTATTCGAGCGCGTGAGGCGAAGCAGCATGGCCGACACCTGCATCTTTGGGCCAGTCTTCATCTGCCGATCAATCGTGCGCGGCAATCAGCATCATGCCAACCACGTTGTTGCCGGCCTGGCGCAGCACCTGCTGGGTGCGCTCTACATCTTGCATGTCGGTTTTATTTTTGGTGGCAACCACAACACAAGCACTTGGCGTTGCCGACAACTCGTCAACCGACATTTCGTCAATGTTCTTGCCCACCACAATGCGCACGCCAGAAACCGCAGACACCAATTGCTCAAGTTCTTGCGGTGCTGCACCAGAAGCAGGAACCAACAACATCGAACTTACGCCATGCGTTTTTGCGTGGGCCACAAACGCAGCAGCCATATGGCGCACCGACGGTTGATTAGCCGCAGCAAGTTCGCCAAGCATTGCCACGTGGGGCAGTCGGCTTGCAAGGCGGCTAGCCGAACGAACCTTCCTGTCGACGATTGCCAATTGCAACACAATCAGTAGCGCAACCACCAAACCGGCTGCCGCACCGAACACGTAGCTGCTTCGATCCACGGTGCTCATGGTGGGGCCGAAGTTTTCTACCTTCGAACCAATGAGCGTGATATCGCCGGTTACGCCCTCGGCTGCGCTCAGCAACGCAGCGCGCTGGGTTTGCAATGTGGCACTTGGTGCTGCTGCATCAACTTTTGCAACTTGGTCGGCCAGGCGAGTCATGCCTTCAGCAATAGAGGCCTTGCGTTGTGCCACTGTTTCGGCAACATAAATGTCGATTGCCTCGTTGCACAGTTCGGCTGTAGCGGCATCACAACGAAATTCGTAGTTACTTGCACCAATACTCAAAACCGTGAACTGCTGCCCGTCTTCTTGCAACGGGGCATTAATGAGCGACACTCGTGGGCTGGTCTTGCTGATGGCGACAGGAATGCTTTCGCCAAGCGCGCTTTCCACTGCACCACTTGCTTTTTCGGTGATCAGGCGGATTTGGGTTTGGAAACTTGGGTACTCGGCAACCGCAGTTGGGTTGATGCCGTACACGCCAAGTGCAAGTGTTTCGTCGCGCGCCTCGTACGAGGTAATCACCGTGGCGTAGGCGGGTGTCGACTGCAAGTCGCTTTCGTTGACAAACATTGCCCCAGCACCAAGGGCCATACATACCGGAAGCACCCACCAAGCACGACGCAAGGCAACAAACACGTTGCGCACATCAAGCTGAGGAATGTCGCGATTGAGTGCCCCCATACCTGTGAAATGCTACCAGCGGCTTTTACTGGCTCTTATCCAACGACGCAATGCGGCTATTTGGCGCGTCATTCGTGTAACGATGGAGGTGATGTCTGTTTCACCGCACGAACCCCTCGACGACCTCGTTCGCGTATTGGGTTATGTCGATGCCATCGACCAGCGCAACGACATGCACGAGGTGGCAAACGAAATGTTTGCCATGTCGTGTTGGACAC
>CAZNBF010000030.1:0-11065 GCA_964571325.1 uncultured Acidimicrobium sp. | reverse complement strand
GCCGAACCTAGGCAATAGTGAATGCCGGAAGCAAAGGCCATATGGCGATGCGAGTTGTCTCGGTCTAATCGCAGTGTGTGCGGGTCGGCAAACATGGATGAGTCGTGGTTTGCTGCGCCGAGCGAAGTGAGCACCATGGTCCCTGGTTGCACGGTGTGGGTGGTGTCGCCGACGGTGTAGTGCACTTCCTTGAGCGGAATGCGCACGGTGTGCTGCACTGGGCCATCGAAGCGAAGTAGCTCGTCGATGTGTTGTGGCTGTAGGCCATTTTGTCGAACAATGTTTTGTTGGCTTGGGTTGTTGAGCAGAGCCAAGGTTCCGTTGCCAATGAGGTTGACAGTGGTTTCGTGGCCTGCGATGTAGAGCAACACCAAAAATGCCATCAGTTCTTCGGTGGTCATTTGTTCGCCGGATTCTTCTGCGGTGATGAGCGAGGACAGCATGTCGTCGCCAAGATGCTTGCGTCGATCCTCGATGATGGTGGTGAGATAGGGAACGAGTTCTTCCACGGCCTTGTCGGAAGCAAGCAACTCTTCATCGGTTGCTGCCGGCTCTAGTGAGTTGGTGATGATCTGTGACCAGTTGCGCAATTCGTCAGATCGGCTCGTAGGCATATCTAGTAGATCGGAAATGATTTGAAACGGAACGGGGAATGCGAGGTCGTCGATTAGTTCCATGCCGCCGTTGTCGGAAGCTTTATCGAGAACTTCGTCTACTAACTGAACCATGCGAGGTCGCAGGCGTTCCATTGCCGATGGCGTGAACGATTTGGAAACAATGCGACGAAGTCTGGTGTGGTCTGGTGGGTCGAGGTTGAGAATTGATTTAGTTCTGTTGCGGTTTCGCTCGCGGCGATCTCGTCGCACTTGGGTAGACGCGTCGGTGGAGTATTTGTCAATGTCGCGGCTGAAGTCGGGGCTTTTGAGTGTTGAAGAAACATCTTCGTAACGCGTCAGCACCACCATTCCGAATGGCGTGACATGGACTGGTTCGTTCGTACGAAGATCGTCGTAGAACGGGTAGGGATGCGCTCTAAACGCGGGGTTGAGCGGATTGAATTCTGGCTGCGCCAAAGGACTAACCCGCGAACGGATCTTTGTGTTCGTACTGCGCGATTGGGAAGCCTGCAGAAACCACCCATTGCGAACCGTTGATTCGCTCGGTGAGTGCGCGCATTGCCAAGTCGCCGGCGATGTCTACGGGAAGCACGCCAAGGCTGAACGATTCGGCGAAGACTCGTGCAAGTGGGCTGACAAGTGGTGTGTCGATAAAGCCAGGGCAGAGCGCGCTGATGCACACGCCGTGTGGCTCGAGTGTTTGCCCGAGTGATTTAACGAATCCAACCATTGCGTGTTTTGTGAGGCCATAAATTGGGTCTGGCCCGATGGGGATAATGCCGGCGAGAGAAGCGGTAACCAAGATGTGGCCGCTTTTGCGGTTGCACATGTGGGGGATAATTGCTCGGGCTCCATACACCACGCCATCGATGTTGATGCTGGAGATGCGCTCGTACATGTCGTTGGTGAGGCGGCTGAGTGGAGTTGGTTCTGGGTCGCCAATCACGTTGGTGTAGGTGGAAACGCCAGCATTCAGACAAACAATGTCGAATTTGTTGTCCTTGGCAAACACTTCGTCCCAGGCCGTTGCGCTGGTGACATCCAGATGCACAAACGTGCCGCCAACAGACGCAGCAACTTCTTTGCCGAGTGTGTCGTTGACGTCGGCTACAACAACGGTTGCGCCCTCTGTCGAAAAGCGGCGAGCCATTTCGGCGCCAATGCCGCTTGCGCCGCCAGTGATGAACGCTCGTTGTCCTGCTAATTGACCAGCCATGTGGTTCCCCTATTTGCCCATCGCCGCATTGGCGAACGTGTCGATCATTGTGTCAAGTTCTTCGTCTGTAACCACTAGTGGAGGGCAGAAGGCAACAGTGTCGGTGTTGATGGCCCGCGCAATGACGCCCAGTTCAATCATGCGGTCTCGAATGGTGACGCTGTTTTGATCGGGCTTCAAGCCGGCGGCCCAAACTGCGCCGTCGCCACGAACATGATCGATAGTGCCGTCTGTTGCCAATGCACCAAGGCCCTTGGAGAGACGCGCTCCAACATGTTTTGCGCGCTCTACCAAACCTTCGCGTTCGATGATCGCAAGGTTGGCGAGTGCCGCAGCACAAACCGAAGAGTGGCCCGAGTATGTGTAGCCGTGGCGCAAGAAAAAATTGGGGTCCGACTCGAGTGCTTCTCGAACTGCTGCACCCACATACACGCCACCGAGTGGTTGATAACCCGAGGTAACGCCCTTGGCGAAGCACAACATGTCGGGAGTGACGCCGTAATGATCGGCTGCGAACCATGTGCCCATTCGGCCGAACCCTGAGATCACTTCATCGAAGATAAGAAACGCGCCATGCTGATCGCACAACTTGCGTGCACCTTCCAAGTAGCCGGGTGGTGGTGGCCACACACCGCCTGCGCCTTGCAGCGGTTCGACGATGACTGCAGCAATCTTCTTGCTGTTTTCGCTCATGAACTTTGCCAAGTCCTCGAGGTTGTCGCTGTCTACCTGCACAACTTCGGGAAGCAGTTGTCCGAAACCTTGTTTGTTTAGTGGAAGCCCTTGCGCACTGGTGCCGCCATAGTTTGTGCCGTGGTATCCGCGCATGCGCGAGATAATGATGGTGCGCTCTGGGTGGCCGGCTTGGCCCTGCGCTACGCGCGCAAGTTTCATTGCCGTATCAACCGCTTCCGATCCGCTGCCGCAGAGAAACACGCGTGATTGTGGAAGCGCCGAGATGGATTGCAGTTTGGCGGCAAGCTCGTCGGCTTTTTGGTTGGTAAACGGGTCGAACGTTGAATATGTCTCGAGAGTGGAGATTTGAGCTGCAACGGCCTCTGCGATCTCGGTGCGTCCGTGGCCAACTTGGCAATACCACAGGCTGCCAATTGCATCGATGTATTGGCGGCCATTGGCGTCCCACAACAGCGAGCCTTTACCCCGAACAATGCTGATGAAATCGGTCTTTGAGGGCTTGGCAAACGCATGCAACAGGGGGCCGGTCATGAACTTGACGCTAGTTGGCAGGACGGTCCTTCGTCTCTCCATCGCCTAACCTGTAAGCGATATGAAGGGCCTCATCTTGTCGGGCGGTGCGGGAACGCGCCTCAGGCCCATCACCCACACCAGCGCCAAACAATTGGTGCCTATTGCCAACAAACCGATTTTGTTCTACGGCATCGAGGCCATGGCCAAGGCGGGGATCAAGGAAATCGGCATCATCATTGGCGAGACGGGCAAAGAGATCCGTGCAGCAGTTGGCGACGGTTCGCAGTTTGGGGTCAAGGTCACCTACATCCCTCAGGACGCGCCGTTGGGGCTTGCACATTGCGTATTGATTGCGCACGACTTCCTAGGCGACGAAGACTTTGTGATGTACCTGGGCGACAACATGCTCGAGCAGGGGCTCACCGAATTTGTGAACGAATTTCAAACAGCGCGTGCTGCCGGTGGCGCAACTGCACCAACCGCACAAATCCTGTTGTGTCATGTTGAGAACCCAAAGCAATTTGGTGTTGCCGAGATTGATAAGAACGGCCACGTGGTGCGCCTTGTCGAAAAGCCCGACAACCCGCCATCGGACTTGGCGCTTGTCGGTGTGTACTTGTTTGACAAAACAATCAACGAAGCCGTTCGCGCAATCAAGCCATCACCACGCGGCGAACTAGAAATCACCGACGCAATTCAATGGTTGGTCGATCAGAAGAAGGTTGTGCATCACCAGGTGTTGCAGGGGTGGTGGATTGACACCGGCAAGAAAGACCCTCTGCTGGAGTGCAACCGCTTGGTGCTCGAGGTACTCGAGCCCCGCAACGAAGGCGACGTGGATGCAGCCTCGCAAATTGAGGGCAGAGTAGTTATCGAAAAGGGCGCAGTTGTGAAGGGCTCGCGCATTCGCGGCCCTGTGGTCATCGGCAGCGGCTCGGTTATCGATCATTCCTACATTGGGCCCTACACATCGCTTGGTCGTAACTGCAAGGTGGAGCACTCCGAGATGGAGCACTCGGTTGTGCTCGACGGTTCCAGCATCATTGGTATCGATCGACTTACTGATTCGCTGATTGGCCGCGATGTTTCGGTTACGAGGTCGGAACAGAAGCCGCGCGCGTTGCGCCTTATGTTGGGCGACGATTCGAAAGTGGAGCTCGAGTAAATGGCAACCATCACCGAATCAACCGTTATTAGTGGTGTCCAAATTGTCGAGCCTTCGATGTTCAAAGACGAGCGCGGTTTCTTTATCGAGACCTATCGCCGTCAGTGGTTTCCGCTTGGCCGCGAAATGGTGCAAGGTAACCGTGGCGACCGCCAAGCAGGTTGCATCGTTGGCCTGCACTATCACCTGCATCAAAGCGATTATTGGTACGTTCCCTATGGCACATGCCGTGTGGTGTTGCACGACTTGCGAACCGGGTCGCCAACTGACGGCGCAACCGAAGTGATCGACTTGGGTGCACGCGCGGATGGCTCGCACGATCACCGCGGCATCTTCATTCCGCCAGGTGTGGCGCACGGTTTTGCGTCTCTCACCGACATGACCATCACGTATTTAGTAGACAGCTATTACAACCCAACAGACGAGCGCGGCCTCGCATGGAACGACCCCATGGTGAAAGCCGATTGGGGTATCCAGTCGCCAATATTGTCGAAGCGTGATCAAGAGAACCCAACGCGCGACAAGATTGACCCACAGTTTCAACCCCACATTGGCCTGCGTACCTGAGGTTTGCCCATGAAGATTTTTGTTACTGGCGGAGCAGGTTTTATCGGCTCGAATTACGTGCGATGGGTGCTTGCTAACACCGACCATTCGGTAACCGTGTTCGACGCGCTCACATACGCCGGCAATCTTTCCACCCTGAAAGATGTTG
Source organism: uncultured Acidimicrobium sp. (assembly GCA_964571325.1). Taxonomy (GTDB): domain Bacteria; phylum Actinomycetota; class Acidimicrobiia; order Acidimicrobiales; family Ilumatobacteraceae; genus UBA3006. Next base: position 6,143 of record CAZNBF010000030.1, on the reverse strand, counting down.
ACGACAACAAGCGTTACTCGTTTGTAAAGGGAAACATCTGCCAGCCCGGCGACGTAGAAGCAGCAATGCGCGGACACGACGCGGTGGTGCACTTTGCGGCAGAGAGCCACGTCGATCGCTCGATTGAAGGCAGCGAAGATTTCATTCTCACCAACTGTTTCGGAACCAACGTGATCATGGATGCCGCTCGACGCATTGGCATTTCGCGCGTGGTGCATATTGGCACCGACGAGGTGTACGGCTCGGTAGAGGTTGGCTCATCGAAAGAGACGGATGGCCTCGAGCCCCGCTCGCCATATTCCGCATCAAAGGCCGGCTCCGATTTGATTGCTCTCAGCTATCACGCAACGCATGGCTTGCCAGTGGTTGTCACGCGTTGCACCAACAACTTTGGCCCATACCAATACCCAGAAAAAGCGATTCCGTTGTTTACCACCAACTTGTTGGACGACAAGAAAATACCTCTCTACGGAGATGGTTTGAACGAACGCGACTGGCTCTATGTCGACGACCACTGCACCGGCGTGCACCTGGTGTTGGAAAAGGGAAATGTCGGCGAGATTTATAACATTGGTGCAGGCAACGAGACGGCTAACCGCGTGCTCGTCGACAAACTGTTGGCGCTTCACGGCAAAGACGAGTCGAGCGTTAACTACGTTGCCGATCGACTTGGCCACGACCGCAGGTATTCGGTAGACATCGCAAAGATCACCGCACTTGGTTGGAAGCGAAAGCGATCGCTTGATGAGGCCCTTGACGAAACGGTGAAGTGGTATCGCGATAACCGTTGGTGGTGGGAGCCGCTTAAGGGTAAGAAGTAGTGCGCATTTTTGTTACTGGAGCCAATGGCCAACTTGGCCAAGAGCTCGTTCGTTGCGTAACGGCGGCAGGGCACATCGCAATTGGTTCAACGCACGAAAGCCTTGACATCACGAACGAGCAGGCTGTAATCGCCACAATCAATGATGCAAAACCAGACGTTGTTATTCATGCGGCTGCATGGACCGCGGTTGACGCTTGCGAGAGCGACCCAAACAAGGCCATGCTTGTTAACGGAACGGCAACCGCATACATGGCTTCGGCTGCGCACGCCGTTGGCGCGCACGTTGTGTACATCTCTACCGACTACGTGTTTGACGGCACCAAAACTTCGCCATACGTAGAGGCCGACGTTCCAAACCCAACAAGTGTGTACGGCGAATCCAAACTTGCCGGCGAGCGCGCACTTGGTGCAACCGACGCCATTGTTCGCATTGCGTGGGTCAGTGGGTATCACGGCGCGAATATGGTCAAGACCATCTTGCGTCTGCGCAAGGAACCACAACTGCGTTTCGTCAACGACCAAATCGGCAATCCAACATTTGCCGACGATGCCGCGGCGATGATCGTTCGGTTGGCAGTCGAGAAGCGTCCTGGCATTTGGCACATCACCAATCAGGGCGTTGCCAGTTGGTTTGAGTTTGCACGCGAGGTGCTTTTGGCCGCAGGCCAGGATGCAAACAAGGTGCTGCCGATTGCAACCAGCGAGTTGCAACCCCCACGCCCCGCGCAGCGACCCGCCAATTCGGTACTTCACAATGGTGCACTGTTAGCCGCAGGCATTCAACCATTGCCCGATTACCGCGAAGCCCTGCAGCGTCTCGTCCGACGGTTACTTGCCGACGAGCAGGAGTAAGGTTGAGTCATGGATCAAGCAGCGCTGATTGAAGAACTTGAGCCCGTTGCCGCCAAATTGCTCGAGCGCCATATGGGTGTTGCTAAGGAATGGTTTCCTCACGAGCTTGTTCCTTACAGCCGCGGAAAAGATTTTGAGCCAGGCCGTCAATGGGTACCTGAAGACGCTGACTTCGGAACTGCAGGAACCGAGATTGATGAAGCAGTTCGTTCAGCCTTGTATCTCAACTTGCTGACTGAGGACAACCTTCCTTATTACTTCCGCGACATCGACCGTTTGTTCGGCAGCGACACCGCGTTCGGCGAGTGGGCGCGCAACTGGACAGCAGAAGAGGGCCGCCACTCCATTGTGATGCGCGACTACTTCACTGTTACTCGCGCGCTCGACCCAATCGCGCTCGAGCGTGGGCGAATGATTCAAGTTCGTGGCGGCCAAGTACCTACGCCAAACGACGCATTCGAAGCACTGGCTTACGTCAGCATGCAAGAACTAGCCACGCGTATTTCGCACCGCAACACGGGCAAGTTGATGAAAGACGAGATGGGCACCGCAATCATGTCGCGCGTGGGCAACGACGAGAACTTGCATTACTTGTTCTACCGCGACCTCACCAGCGCAGCCCTTGAACTCGACCCATCATCCACTGTGCTCGGCATCGAGCGAGCCGTGCGCACGTTTTCAATGCCCGGTTTGGGTATACCTAATTTTGATGCGATGTCGCGCGAGGTGGCAAAGGCTGGTATCTACGACTTGCTGATTCATCACGATCAAATTCTTGAGCCAGTGATCATGCGTCACTGGAAACTGATGGAACTTACTGGTCTGAGCGACGAGGCAGAAGCAGCGCGTGAGTCGATCATTAAGCGCATGGCACGCACCGCAAAAGTGGGTAAGCGCCTCGCGTCAGAGCACGCAACCGTCTAACGGTCTTCGTACACAAAAAGGCTGCCCGAATAATTGGCAACCCACACCTGTCGCATCTCGGCATCGTACGTAACGCCAATTGGTCGATCGCCCGTGGCAATCGTCTGAATCACCTTCATGTCTGAAGTGCGGATCTTGCTCAACTGATCGTCTTGGTAATTGACGACGTACAAGCTTGCTCCGTCTTCCGACATCACCATTGTGCGCGGCTCGGTACCTGTGCGAACTGTCGCAATGACTGTGTCGGTTTGTGGGTTGATCGCGCGAACAGTGCCTGATTTGTTGTTGGTGATGTATAACACCGAGTTGTCGGGCGAAAGCACCAAGTGCCGCGGGGTGTAGCCAGCACTCGACAACGTTCTGGTAGTGAAATCTTTGAGGTTGATTGCGATGACGTTGCCGCCACCCATTACCGAGACGTACGCAGTGCTCGAGTCGTTGGTTATTGCAATGCCTCGGGGGTGCGAACCCACCAAGACGCGCTGAACTTCGAGGCCGCGCGCAATGTCAATAATGGAGACATCTTGCGAACAGAAATTGGAAACGACGACGAACTTATTGTCCGGGGAAACGGCAAGAAACTTTGGAACTGCTCCAACTTCAATCACTTGATCGATGACAAAGGAAGTGGTACTGATTCGGTAAACATACGAAGGGTCCCAATTGCGACCTTGGCACGAATCATCGGTAATTGGGTTCCATCCGCCGCCGTACATTTTGTAATTGGATACGTATGCAAACTCCGAGTCTGGAGAAAATGCTGCCTCTACAGGCGAACCTTTCACGATGGACGAACGCATCTTGACGGTTGAGATTCCAAACGCAGCGAGGTCAACTTTGTCATCAATCGTTGCAACTACTTTGCCTTCGCGATTGAAAACACTGACGTTGTGTCGGTACATCATGTTTTGTGCAAAGAACAGACCATTGCCCGAATGCACGATGCTCTTCGGTTGCAGGTTGTCGTTACTCACGCGGAATGCCACTGAAAGGGTTCGCTCGTCCGACGTCTTCCCATCGGGCGGTAGCAGGGTCGTGGTCGTAGTCGTTGGTGCAGCGGGCTTAGTCGTCGAGGTTTCCTGGCTGGCTTGCGGGGCGTTTGCGCACGCAGCAAGGCTCAAAATCGCAAACGCAGCGACCACGGTCTTCTGTCGCATCCCCACGGCGTAAGGCTATTGGCGCGGCTTCTTGACTGGATGCCTCAACACTGGTCAACTAGTGCCATGACAAACGCAACATTTACCAGCATGGATGTCTCGACGAAAGAGGAGTGGTTGAATATCGGCGCCGAAACGGCGAAGAACCAGCCACGAGTTGCCGAGGGAATTTTGAAGATGCTGAGTGAGATGCACACCATCGTTGACGGTTTTGTAACAGACCAATTGACCCATGCGTTACAAACGGCAACGTTGGCCGAGCGAGCAGGCGCCGACGACGAAGTGGTGGTGGCAGCACTGTGTCACGACATTGGTAAGGCCATCAGCGTTCCCAATCATCCAGCAATTGCGGCTGCAATTCTGAAGCCGTATGTGCGCCCCGAGGTGCACTTCATGATTGAAGCCCATCAGGATTTTCAGGGCAAGCATTATTACGGTCACTTCGGAATGAACCCCGATGCGCGCAAGAAGCATGAAGGTCACCCGGCGTACGAGCTTGCCGCAAAGTTTGCCGACGAGTGGGATCAGAAAGCTTTCGACCCCAACTACGACACTCTGCCTCTTGAGCATTTTGCCGACCGTGTTCGTTCGGTGTTTGCAAAAGCCAAGTTTGTAGCAGCCGACTGATGTCGCAGCGCAGCGTTTCGCTGCCGATGTACGACTTTCCGGAAGTTCAGGAATCCACCCGGCTCATCGTCTCGGCCATCGTTGCCGCACTGCAAGGCCTCGGTGAGGACGCAGTGCGGGATGAGCCAAACAGTTCGATGCATGCCGAATTGATGCGCTACTGGCGCAACGACAACACGTTGCTCAGTCAATCGTGTGGGTTGCCATTTGTAGAGGACTTGCATAAATACGTCGATGTACTTGGCACGCCAACTTGGGCAGGGATCAGCGACGAACGTGGCTGGTATCGCACAGTGATCGTGGTTCGCGAGGCGTTGCCAGCAATGAGCGTCGCCGAGCTGGAAGGTATGCAACCAGTCATTAGCAACCCGCAGAGCCTGAGTGGCTGGTGCAGTTTGGGCTGTGTACTTGCCGAGGTGACAACCACGCCGTCGTTTGTTAAGCCGTACATTGCGGCCGAGCGCCACACGGGAAGTTTGCAGTTGTTGCAGGACGGCAAAGCCGACTTTGCATCGATAGACCCGGGCACATTTCAGTTGTTGCAACGACATCGACCGTCTCTCACGCAGGGGCTGCGCATTATTGGGCGCGGGCCGTTGGTGCCAGCAACACCCATTCATCTATCAAAGTTACGAAAAGCGTCACTCAGTGGAATGAAAACTGCAATGAGCGAGATTTTCGCTCGCGAAGATCTACGCCATGCGCTTGCCGAGATAGGCATGTCGGGTTTTGCCCCCATGCAAAATGAGGACTACGCGATGATTGGTGCACTTGTGCAACGGGCAGAAAGCGTGTTGCCACGCAGGTAAAGAGCATCGGGGTTGGATTGCAACCCTCAAATCGTCAAGAATGGAAGCCATGTCAGGACCACGCCCAGTACGTTCACCAATAGGGACTCAGCTATCTTGCGCCAATTGGCAGATCGAGGCCCCGTATCGAATGCTTCAAAACAACCTCGACCCAGACGTTGCCGAACGCCCGGACGACTTGGTGGTGTATGGCGGCACTGGCAGGGCAGCACGCAGCTGGGATGCGTATGACGCCATGTTGCGCACGTTGCAACGCCTGAAACCAGACGAGACCATGTTGGTGCAATCGGGTAAGCCCGTAGGTGTTTTCCAGACGCACGAATGGGCGCCACGCGTGTTGCTTGCAAACAGCAACCTTGTTGGCGACTGGGCCAACTGGGACGAGTTTCGCAGGCTAGAGGCCGCGGGCCTCACGATGTATGGCCAGATGACGGCAGGTTCATGGATTTACATTGGCACTCAGGGAATTTTGCAGGGAACGTACGAGTGCTTCGCCGAAATTGCGCGACGCAAATTTAATGGCACGCTCGCAGGCACCATCACGCTGACGGCGGGCCTTGGCGGCATGGGCGGCGCACAACCGCTTGCCGTGACGATGAACGACGGCGTTGCATTGTGCATCGATGTAGATGCTTGGCGTGTTAATCGCCGAGTAGAAACCCGATACTTGGACGAAGTTGCCGACTCGCTTGAAGACGCAGTTGCAAGGTGCGAAAAGGCGAAGGCCGAAAAGCGCAGGCTTTCGGTTGGTGTCGTTGGCAATGCCGCCGACATGTTTCCAAAACTATTGCAGATGGGTTTCGCTGCCGACATCGTGACCGACCAGACGAGCGCGCACGACCCGCTTTCGTACTTGCCAAACGATCTCAGCGAAGATGCGGCGCAAGCAATGTTGAAGACAAATCCCGCCGAGTACATTCGTCGTTCGCGAGCAGCAATGGCCGCACACTG
>CAZNBF010000029.1:4352-11068 GCA_964571325.1 uncultured Acidimicrobium sp. | reverse complement strand
ATTGACAATTCGTCGGCGTGGCGCATGAACCCTGATGTCCCTCTCATTGTTTCCGAAGTCAATCCGGAAGATGTGGCACTGGCAAAGAAGCGAATCATTGCAAACCCCAACTGCACAACGATGGCTGCGATGCCGGTACTCAAACCGTTGCATGACGCTGCTGGTCTTGTGCGAATGGTCGCAAGCACCTATCAAGCGGTGAGCGGCGGCGGGGTTTCTGGCGTTAGCGAACTTGACGTACAAGCAAAAAGTGCTGCTCCGACTGCCGAAGCGTTGACGTATGACGGCAGCGCAGTCGCGTTTCCTGCCGCTAAGACGTTTGCTCGGACCATTGCGTTCAACGTCTTACCTTTTGCCGGTTCATTGATGGACGACGATTCGCTTGAAACCGACGAGGAACAGAAGTTGCGCTATGAAAGTCGCAAGATTTTGCATATTCCTCAGCTTCGCGTTTCGGGCACGTGTGTTCGCGTTCCCGTGTTCACCGGTCACTCCTTAAGCATCAACTTGGAGTTTGAGCGTGCAATTACCGCAGCGCAAGCAATCGAACTTTTAAGCAAGGCTCCGGGTGTTGTGGTGGAAGACATACCAACACCATTGCTCGCCGCCGGGAAAGACCTCAGCTATGTCGGCCGAATTAGGCAAGACACATCGATAGACGGCAATCGTGGTTTGGTGTTGTTTGTTTCTAGCGACAACTTGCGAAAAGGTGCTGCGCTTAACGCACTGCAAATCGCCGAGTTGCTTGTCAAATAACTACTAGTCGTTAAATCCCGACATCACAAGGTTCGGTCGTTGTAGCCAGTTGTCGGCTGGGTAATGAGCCTGGGCATCGATTGCATGAATGGTGTACGCATGTCGTGGCTTGTCGCTGGTGTTTGGGCCGCTGAGGTGAGGGAGTGTGCCGTTCAGTAAGACAAGCGTTCCGCGTTCTGCCTCCAGAGGTACGAGGCCCTCTGTCGGGTAGGGCGATTCATCAAACACTTCCATGTAACTCGCTGAGCGATCTGCATTAACTCGTGAACGGGATTTCACAGGGATGTTGTGCCCACCAGGCAGTGCCCACATGCAACCGTTTTCAGTTGTTGCATCATCGATAGCGAACCAAAAACCAACCACAGACTGTGGCTCGGTCCAGAGAAATGTGTGGTCGGTATGGCAGTTAACTTCGCCACCAATTCTGGGTTGCTTAAAGATGTACATCGATTGCAAAAGCCTTGGTGAGCTCATTCCAATCTGCTCGGCAAGTGCACCGAGTTTTTCGGTGTGGCTAAATGCGCTGAACTGGGGGTCCAGGTCGTGCATTGCATGGCCAAGTTTGTTGAGGCAAAGGTGTGCCTCGTCGCGCAATGTACCGCTGGAATCAAACGCATCCTTTTCGAAGAAGCAACGAATCTTGTCGCCACTTGACAAAAAGTACTCGTCTGCAGCATGCTTCGCGTTGGAATCGGCTGTGAAGATGGTTGCTTGCTCTGGGGATGGAACGTATTCCTTTGCAAGTTGCATGGCGCGTTCCCGCAACGCTAAGCAAGCCTCTTCACTTGCAAACTTCGGAAGCACAACAAATCCGTCTGTGTGAAACTTTGACAGTTGTGCGTCGGATAAAACGGGTGCCATGTGTTTACTGCTCCGCTGGATTCTCGAAATTGGAATGTTCCGGGAATGCTGCGGGCAACAAAACGTTCATTGGTGTTGGTACGCCCTCAACTTCAACCAAGAGTTCGGCACCCCCGTGTTCCCACAACAATTGACGACAACGTCCACATGGAGTGACGTGTGTTCCATTGCCAACGCAGGTGACAGCTACAAGCCGACCGCCGCCGCCTATGTGTAGTTGGCCAATCATGGCGCACTCTGCGCACAGGGTGAGCCCGTATGACGCATTTTCTACGTTGCATCCAGAAATGATTCGTCCATCATCAACCAATGCTGCTGCACCTACTCGGAACTTTGAGTAAGGGACGTATGCGTGTTTTGCGGCTTCATTGGCGGCGCTTCGAAGCGCGGCCCAGTCGATTGTTGGTGTGGCCATATCGCCACATTACTTGCGGCGGGAGCGTTCCACTTCGTCAACAGCAGCCATCACAACGCCACCCAGGGCATGCACTTTTTGAACTGTTTCTGCGTGATCAATGGTGAGTACGCGCTTCTCGTGCACAACTACTTGGCCATTAACAATTACTGACATCACATCGCCGCGGCCTGCAGAGGCAACGATTGCAACGTGTGGGTCGAAGATGGGTGTGAGTGAGGGGGAGTCTGCATCGAGCACGATGATGTCTGCTGCCTTACCCACCTCGAGCGACCCAATGAGATGATCGGCATGCAGTGCTCGTGCGCCATTAATCGTTGCCATGCGCAAGATGTCTAATGCCGGCATAACCGTTGGGTCTTTGGCGGTGTTCTTTTGGGCGTAACCCGCGAGGCGCATTGCCAGCCAGAGGTCTAAGTCGTTGCCCGACGCTGGGCCGTCGGTGCCGAGGGCAACATTGACGCCCGCAGCGTGCAAATCAATAATGCGAGCAGTGCCACTAGCAAGTTTCTGGTTGCTGGCGGGGCAATGTGTCACCGATGCGCCGTGCTCGGCAATGAGCTCGATGTCTTCGTCGGTTAAGTGCACACCGTGTGCAAGCACTGCATCTGTCAGCAAATCGGTGTCGGCGAGTACTTGAATTGGCGTACGACCGTTATGACGATTGGCAACAAGTTGCATTTCACCAAATGACTCGGCCGCGTGAACATGGATGTGGGCGTTGTATTTTTCTGCCAGGGCGGCAATGCGAAGTAGGTGTTCTTCCCCAAGCAGGTACGTGCTGTGTGGGGCCAACCAATTCAGCGAATCGTTTCCAGTTGCATTGGCTTGAATCAGCCACTGCTCCGCCCATTCCATACGTGCATCAAACGGCAATGGCTCTGGGCCGTCTCCTTCCAGCAAATTGGGCGCAGAGAAAATGCGCATTCCGCTTCGTTGTGCAACCTCTTGCGCCGCATCTGGCAAGTAGTACATGTCGAGCGTTGTGGTGATGCCACCAAGGAGAGATTCGAGAGCGCCAAGTTCGGTACCGGCCACCACAGCCTCATGATCAAGCATTCGAATTTCGGCTGGCATGAGGCGCGAGAGGAAATCTTCCAAGTTCATATCGTCGCCAAGCCCGCGGAACAATGTCATGCCGAGGTGAGCATGGGCATTAACCAGTCCGGGCATCACGATTGCTCCGCGTGCGTCAATAACTTTGTCCGAAGTATGGCTGATGGTGCCTTCGGCAATTTGGCTGATCAGTCCGTTTTCATCCACAACGATCGTGCCGCTATTGATGATGGTTCCTTGTTCATCAACCGTGACTATGCGCGCATTGATGATGGCAAGCATGTCGTTACTCATGAAACTATTTCGCCCTTTCGCTGGTCGAATGCAATCAAAATTCGGCTTAATAGGTCGCCCACTTTTTTGGATGAATCTCTGCCAACTTGGATGACTTCTTCTCCGGACAGCTTGTTGCCGCTCAACCCGGATGCAAGGTTGGTGGCAAGTGAAAGCGCCAAGACATTCATGCCCAAATGTCGGGCAGCAATTGTTTCGAGCACAGTTGACATTCCAACCATGTCTGCGCCAAAGGTCGCTGCCATCCGAATTTCTGCGGGTGTTTCAAAATGTGGACCGTGCAGTCCTAAGTACACAGCTTCATGAATGCTTGGTTCGACCGAACGAACAAGAGCACGCAATGACTCGTTGTATGCGTCGGTCAAGTCGACGAATCGCCCGGCAAGTGGTGCCGGGGCATTGTCGCCAGTAAGCGGAGAGTGCGCGGTGAGATTGATGTGATCGCGAATGACTACGGGTGTTCCTACAGGCCATTCGGTGCGTAGGCAGCCTGCGCCGTTGGTGAGAACAACAGTGCGGCAACCAAGTGCGTATGCAGTTCGTACTCCGTGCACAACGGCATGCACTCCTCGGCCTTCGTATAAGTGTGTTCGTCCCGTTAGTAGAAGCACCGACGTGCCACCGATAGATATTGATTTCAAGGCTCCGCCATGACCGAGGGCCGTTGGCTTCTTGAAACCGGGGATATCACCAACGTCCATGGTCTGTACGGGTGCAGAGGAAAGTGCCTCGAGCGCCGGCACCGATTCGGCCCAACCAGAACCAAGCACCACGAGCATCTCGTGATTTGGGCCAAACGCACCGCGGATTGTGGCGGCGGCATTGTCGGCTAGAGCAAATGCTTCGCCAACGCCTAGTTCCATAAATAAAGGCTAGGCATTAAATGGCATTTTCAGGCGGTGTTGGAACTATCGTTTCTGCCTATGACAACTTCACTGACCATTGCGCCACAGCGAGTTCTTGCAGATTTGATTGTTCAACCAACCACACGAGTGCGTGCAATTGTCCGCGACGTACTGCTCGTCGTGGGCTTTGCATTGCTTACCGCGGCTGCTGCGCAGATCGAAATTCAACTTGGGTTCACCCCAGTTCCACTTACGGGTCAGACATTCGCCGTCTTGCTGTCGGGCGCCGTTCTTGGCATGCGTCGCGGAGCACTAAGCCAATTGGTCTACTGGATGGCCGGCCTAACTGGTTTGCCGTTTTACTCCGGGGGAGCGGGCGGTTGGAAGTCTGGTACTGGCGCAACGCTCGGGTACCTCGTGGGGTTCATCGTTGCTGCTGGAGCAATTGGATATCTTGCTGAAAAGAAGCAAGACCGCAATTTCGCCACGTCGCTCCCAGCGATGTTGTTGGGTTCAACGTTGATTTACAGCTGTGGCGCCGCCTGGCTGACGACATATCTGAACATTGGCTTCGCAACTGGCGAGACCAATGCCATTGCATTGGGCGTTGCACCGTTTCTGGTTGGCGACGTAATCAAGGCTTTGCTTGCCGCTGCGTGCACAACCGGCGTGTGGGCGGCAATTAACAAGCGTAAATAACGCCTGTTACTTTTTCGTGCGCTCCAATTCGTAGAGCAGAGCATCGCTCGAACGCGCCACCCACAAACCAGCACCCGCCTGCACGAAGTATTTCTCTAGTCGCTTTCGATACCAATCACCGCTTCGCGCGTAAACATTGAGGTCTGTCGCCTTTTTGTCAACGACATTGCGCAAGTCTGAAGCGGTTGGCACCTCCAGGTACAGAACGTTTCGCGTTGCTTTAGCCAAGTTCTTGATTGCTGCGTCGGCATCTTTGGCCGTTGGGTATTGCAGCACTCCATGGCAAACAACCAGATCGAATTTGCGTTCGGGAGCCCACTTCGAGATGTCGCGTTGTTCGTGGTCGTACTTCTCGCAGGCATGCTCGCTGATATCTACAGATAAACGACGCACCTTGGGATGGTTTGTTGCATACCAATCGCGCCAGTACCCAAGCCCTGCACCAACATCGAGAACGGACCGAACGGGAACATCCCACCATGCGCACATGTTGTGCACGGCGTCTGCAAGCAAGGCAACTTTCTTGCGGCTATGCACCGGGGTACTGGAGTAAAAGCGCTTGTAGTACGACGCGTCAAAGCTATTTGCCATGCATCTTGTGTAGCAGGTGCTCTGCATTCCGTTACCATCAAACCTCAAGCGCGAACGCGCCGCACAATGCCAAGGAGCGCACAATGTCAATCTATGAAACACCAATCTCTCGACTATCAGGTTCGGGTAGCCCGCTTGCCGACGCGCAAGGCAAAGTTGCTCTCGTAGTGAATGTGGCATCAAAATGTGGGCTCACCCCGCAGTACACGGCACTGCAATCTCTGCAAACCGACTTGGCGGCAAAGGGTTTTACTGTGATTGGGGTTCCGTGCAATCAATTCATGGGCCAGGAACCAGGTACGGCCGCCGAAATTGAGGAATTTTGCTCCACAACATACGGAATTGATTTCCCGATGAGCGAAAAGGTGGACGTCAATGGTGATGCTCGCCACCCGCTGTATAGCGCCTTGGTTGATACGCAGGACGCAGAAGGCTACGCAGGCGACATCCGCTGGAACTTTGAGAAGTTCGTTGTAGATCGCAACGGCAAAGTTGTTGCTCGCTTCCACCCGAAGACCGAACCAAACGCCCCCGAAGTAATTGCTGCAATTACTGCCGCGCTGGGCTGACAACAAGTCGAGAGAAGGGCGTGACATGACAACAATGACGGTTGCCGCGATTCAAATGTCGATGGCCGATGATGTGGCTACAAATGTTGCAACCGCCGAGCGACTTGTACGCGCGGCGGCCAAGCAAGGTGCTCAAATCATTTTGATTCCAGAATTGTTTGAAAGTCATTACTTCTGCAAAGACCAACGCGTCGAGGATTTGGAGCGTGCGCGGCCCATCGATGGCCATCCGACAATTGCTCACTTTCAACAAGTTGCCCAAGAACTTTCGGTGGTTTTGCCAATCAGTGTGTTCGAACGCTCCAACAATGTGCTGTTCAATACGGTTGCCATTGTTGATGCAGACGGCTCGATGCTTGGCATATATCGCAAGAGCCACATTCCTGATGGTCCTGGCTATACCGAAAAGTATTACTTCAGCCCGGGCGACACAGGCTTCCGAGTGTGGGAGACAATGCATGGTGTAATCGGCGTTGGCATTTGTTGGGATCAATGGTTTCCCGAGACGGCCCGCTCTATGGCGTTACTCGGTGCCGAAGTGTTGCTCTATCCGACGGCGATTGGAAGCGAACCGCCAAACCCATCGTGGGACTCATCGGGGCATTGGCAACGGGTGATGCAAGGGCATGC
>CAZNBF010000029.1:1545-4252 GCA_964571325.1 uncultured Acidimicrobium sp. | reverse complement strand
TTTCCACTCGTGACGCTTGACGGTGACATTGCATGAAAATGCCAGGCGAGTTTGCTCGCCACGAGCGAACGGTTATTTGTTGGCCTTCTCGGGCCGATCTATATAACGACCGAATGGGTGACGCGCGCATGGCGCACGCCGCACTTGCTCGAACAATCTCCGCATTCGAGCCGGTAACCATGATCGCTAACGAGACAGACGTTGAGCGCGCCAAACTGCTGTGCGGCGACACGGTTGATGTCGTTGCGCTGCCCATTGACGACTCGTGGTTCCGTGACTCTGGGCCGATCTATGTGTTCGATGGTGACAAGCGAATTGCCGGCAACTGGATTTTCAACGGGTGGGGCGAGAAATTTCCACCTTTTGACAAAGATGCTGCTGTTGCAAAAAAGTGGGCGCACTTGGCGGGCCACGAAGTGCGCGACATCAACATGGTTTTTGAAGGTGGGTCAATAACTGTGGATGGCGAGGGCGTGCTTGCAACTACGGAGCAGTGCCTTCTCAACCCGAACCGCAATCCGACGCTGTCAAAAGAAGCGATTGCATCCATGTTGCGGCAAGAGTTAGGAGCAAACGAGATTGTTTGGCTGCCACACGGCTTATCAATGGACGACGACACTGACGGCCATGTTGACAATGTCGCATGTTTTGTTGCGCCGCAAACAATCGTGTTGCAAGGTTGTGATGACCCGTCCACGCCAGACTTCAACCTGCTTGCCGAGAATCGACGCATTGCCGAACAGCACAACTTGGTGATTAAAGAGGTGCCTGTTTTGCCCGTTGTTCAATTCGGAGGCAAAACGGTGCAGGTGCCTTACCTCAACTTTTACTTAGTGAATGGCGCAGTCATCGTTCCCGTCTGTGGCCACGCTGCCGACGATGATGTATTGGCACTGATCGGAGAGTTCATTCCCGATCGCGAAGTTGTTGGGCTTGATATCGGGGGGATACTTGCCTACGGCGGCGGTGGCATTCACTGCATCACGCAACAAATTCCTGCGCTGTAAACAACAGATTTAAACTGGCGCGTCCATCGTTCGAAGCGGAAGAACAGTTTTCGGCAAGTTTGCCCACATGTCGGATAGCAAATCGTCGCGCATAGCGCGTGCTGCTGGGTCGTCCCATCGATTTACGTGTTGCAGTGGGTCGTGGGTCAGGTCGTACAGTTCGCCGTCACCGGTCGTGTTGAGCGATCCTGGTAACGCCGCAGTGCACACCCAATTGTCACGGCAGATAGTTCGAAGGTGCACGATCTTTCCAAACAAAACACTGTCCCACTCCGTCAGCACGCGCTCATGACCAAGCACTGTTGCTTCAGTATCGTTTTGCGGTAAGCGCGGTGCCTCTACATATGTTGGTTGTGGCAGGCCTGCAATATGAGCAAATGTTGCGGCAAGCGAGACAAGGCCAACAGGCGCGGCAACTCGGGCAGGCGCAACTGCCGCATTGGGTGCCGGGCGCCAGATAAGTGGCAGGCGCATGAGTGCATCGACGTGATACGGGCCTTTGAATAGCAAACCAAAGTCGCCCTGAAATTCGCCGTGATCTGTGGTGTACAACACGTCGACATCGTTGCCCCAGCCACGCGAATCGATTGCTTTCATCACGGTGCCGATGGCTTCGTCGATGAGCTCATTTTCAACATGCGTGTACGCATTGACTTCGCGCACTTGATCGGTAGTAAGTGTTGCGGGAACCCACTTTGCAGGCGCCTCGTAATTAGAAACGAAGGTTCCGTCGTACCATCCGCGCCAATGGCGCAACTTGTCATCCAGTACTGCCTCGCGGGTGGCGGGGTTTGCAATGTATCCCTCAGGAAGATCCAGATCTTGCCAACGCACACGGTGCATCTCGCTTGCCGGTGGGTCCCACGGGTGGTGCGGATCAGGAAAACTCATCCAGCAGAACCAATCCTGGTCGTCGGGCAACGATTGCAACCACGCAATCGTGCGTTGAGCAACCCATTCCGTGTGATACCACTCGCGCGGGATGTTGTTGACGTGCACCTGTGGTGCGCCTGAATCGCCACCACCCTGTGCGTTTACTTGTAACTCGTTATCGAGCACGCGATAGTAGTTAGCGGCTTGTTCTGGGTGATTTTCGCGGATGTATTGCGAGTAGTGCAAGTTGCCGGCTGCGCCATGCGTAGCAAGTTCCATGTGGTCGAAGCCGCGGTGCGGATCGTTCGGGTTATCGGTGAACAGTTTTTCTCCCGCAAGGCGGTTTTCGGTGAAGCGAAGAAATGGATCGAGCAGTGGCTCGAAGTGCGCTTTACCAATGAGTGCGGTGGAGTAGCCGGCGTTCCGCAAATCTGTCGCAATGCTTGGCGCGTCCTGAGGTAGTGGAACACCATTCATCCAAACACCATGTGTGCTGACATGTTGCCCCGTGAGCATGGTGCTTCGAGACGGCATGCAAACAACGTTTTGTGGGTGGGCTCGGTCGAAAGTGATGCCTGATTTGCTGAGCGAATCAATGACGGGTGTGTTTGCGACTGTTCCACCGTTGCAGCCCAATGCGTCGTAACGCTGCTGATCGGTCGTGATAAACAGAATTTTGCGCCCCATAGTTATTTCCTGTCAAACATTTCTTTTACTTTTGCTAATCCAACGCCCGCGGCTCCACCAATTGGAAGTGCCAACACCTCGGGCTCCATGTCGGTGGAGTACATGAGCATGCAGCGATTCGGGCCATCAGCAATCACGTC
>CAZNBF010000029.1:0-1445 GCA_964571325.1 uncultured Acidimicrobium sp. | reverse complement strand
TGTCAGTGCATAAAGGTTACGCACGATTTGTGTGGTTTGGCAGCTGCCAATCAATGGCTGTACTTCCATGGTTGATCAACGCGGAGTTAATCGCTGAAAATGGGCGAGACCCTAAAAACCCACGGTGCGCCGATAGCGGCGAAGGGTGGGACGATGTGATCACTGTGTGTCGTACCGACTGAATCAAAATCTGCTTCTCTTGTGCATGCGCTCCCCAAAGAACAAAGACAATTGGTTCAGTTCTTGAGTCGAGCAAGCTGATTACTGCGTCGGTAAAGATCTCCCACCCGCGGCCTTGGTGGGACCCGGCCATTCCACTGCGAACCGTGAGCGTGGTGTTCAACAGCAGCACGCCCTGTTGCGCCCAATGTTGCAAGTTGCCACTTGGCGAGGGCTCGATTCCAAGATCAAGATGCAACTCTTTGAAGATGTTGCGCAAGGATGGCGGGATAGCAACGCCGTCTTGCACCGAGAACGCCAAGCCGTGCGCCTGACCTTCGCCGTGATAGGGATCTTGGCCGAGAATAACGACGCGCACATCGTTAAATGGCGTTAGTTGTAGTGCCGCAAACACTTGATCTGCTGGCGGAAACACAGCGTGCTGTTCACGCTCGCTGTGAACAAAGTGCTGCAGTTGCAGCCAATATGGTTTTGCGATCTCTTCTGCTAATTGTGGGTGCCAACGGTCTGGCATGTCATCCACCAAAGAATCGGTAAGCACGTTCGGCTGGGCCCCGACCATAACGAGCCACCCACCACGAAGCGGTTGTTAAAGCGACAACGTAAAACGCAAGGCTCAAAGCAAGCGAAGTGTCGAGGCCCGTTGAACGCACCCAGTGCAGGCGATTGACAACAAGATTGAAGAACACAACGTGCGCCAGGTAGATCGAGAGCGACATTTGGCCCGCCCGAGCAAGCCATTCGGTGAACCAATGCGTTGGCGCAGATTCAACAATCCATGAAATGCATGCAAGCGCGCACAATACGGTCGCCAACGTGCCGACGAAGTACAACGCGCCGCGATCGAATGGTTGGGTAGAAACAATTACTCTGCGTAAGTGCTGCGAAGTGGTTGTCGTACTTTCTGGTGTGAGTACTGCACGTAATCCATGTGCAGTCACTAATACCGCGAGTGAAACACCAAGTAGCCGCATTCGATACAGCGCAAAACGGCCCCACGATCGGCCGAGGATCATTCCGACGCAGAAAAATGCGAACCAAGGAAAAACGGGGTGTGTGTAATCAAGAAACGTACGAATGAGCAAGTTGCGTGGCGTGTTGGGGTTGGGGGACAACCAGGAGGTGAGGTTGCCAGCGAGCATTTCGTTTGCACGCCAAGCCGAGACTGCCGCAGCAATTGCCACGCACAATGCTGCAATGGCAACAAGCACCTGTGATCGCTTGGCCACAATAAATGAAGCAAGCATGAAAAATGCTCCGTAGTA
>CAZNBF010000028.1:7051-11732 GCA_964571325.1 uncultured Acidimicrobium sp. | reverse complement strand
CGAGCATTCTGCAAGTTGTCGGCCATTGCTACCCAGTGTTCCTGTTTGCCACGCGCCGCAGCCAAACGCATTGCGTACGGTTCCAAAATCGCCCTTGTCTCGTACAGCATGGAAAGTTCCATCACATCGATTCCAGAAACCAACATGCCGCGTCGCGGAATGACGGTGACGAATTGATCGCGCGCAAGCCGCTGCAGCGCCTCTCGGATTGGTGTTCGGCCAATGCCCAATTCGGCCTGAAGCACGTCTTCTCGGATGACGTCACCTGGTGCCATTTCTAGGCGCACGATTTTGTCGCGGATCCTGAGATAGGCCTGCTCGCTTAACGAAATGCTCACGCCCGACATCATATCCTCAATTTTTACAGCTGATATTGCGCTGATATACTACCGAATTAGCAAGTTCCATTTTCAATATCGCTCCGACGCAGGTGCATCGGGGCTCTCGTTTCGGGGGTAACTCGTGAGTGAATTTCCAAGTCGCGCAAAATGTGTTGTCATTGGCGCAGGCATCGTCGGCAACTGTCTCGTCGGACACCTCTCCAAGCTTGGTTGGACCGACATGGTACTGATCGACAAGGGACCGCTCCCCAACCCTGGTGGATCTACTGGTCACGCATCCAACTTCATTTTTCCAACCGACCACAACAAAGAAATGGCACTGCTCACTCTTGCATCGCAGAAGCAGTACATCGACATGGGCATGAACGGAACATGTGGTGGCATCGAAGTAGCACGCACGCCGGAACGCATGGAAGAGTTCAACCGCCGTATGACCTCGGCAAAAGCCTGGGGAATCGATTCGAAGTTGCTCACGCCAGCCGAAATCAAAGAACTCGTTCCATTTGTTAACGAAAAGATTCTGCTTGGCGGTTTCTACACACCAAGCGTCTCTGTTGTCGACTCACTACAAACAGGAACCCTGATGCGCGAGAGCGCAGTCAAGGCTGGCCACGCCAAAGTATTTGCCAACACAGAAGTACTCGACCTCGAAGTAGTTAATGGAACGATCAAGGCTGTAGTTACCAACAAAGGCCGCATCGAAGCCGACTACGTAGTTATTGCTTGCGGTGTGTGGAGCCCGCGCATTGCAGAGATGGCCGGCGCCAATATTCCATTAACCCCAGCAGTGCACCAGATGGCCGACGTTGGCCCGATTGACGTGCTGCAAAAGACCAACGCCGAAGTTGCATTCCCAATTATTCGTGACATGGACACCTTCTGCTACGAGCGCCAATCAACCGGATCAATGGAAGTTGGTTCATATGCCCACCGCGCAATCTTCATGCACCCGAACGACATTCCATCGAACGAAGCATCGGCACTCTCGCCAACCGAGTTGCCACTTACGCAAGATGACTTCGACCCTCAGATGGAACAGGCAATCGAACTGATGGAAATGCTCGGCGATGCCGAAATCAAGTACGCCATTAACGGATTGCTCTCACTCACACCAGACGCGATGCCTGTGCTTGGTGAAACCGTCGAGGTTCGCAACTTGTGGTCTGCTGCTGCAGTCTGGATCAAGGAAGGCCCCGGCATCGCGCAATTGGTTGCCGAATGGATGACTTACGGCTACCCACACCTGTGCGACCCACACTCGTCTGATATCAGCCGCTTTTACCCGCACGAGAAAACCGAACACCACATTTACGCCCGTTGCGACGAGCACTTCAACAAGACCTACGGCATCGTGCACCCTCGCGAGCAGTGGGGAACACAACGAGACATGCGCCGTAGCCCCTTCTACCCTCGCGAGGAAGCAGCTGGTGCAACATTCTTCGATGCGCGCGGTTGGGAACGACCACAGTGGTTCGCTTCTAACGCCAAACTTGTTGACAAGTTCAAAGACCAGTGCGCACCGCGCGAGAGCGAATGGGACGGCCGCTGGTGGTCGCCAATCACCAACGCAGAGCACTTGCAAATGCGCGAGTCGGTTGGAATGGTGGATCTCACCGCATTCAACGAATTCGATTTCACCGGCCCTGGTGTTGTTCAGTTCCTGCAATACATGTGCGTGAACAACGTTGACGTACCTGTTGGTCGTTCCGTTTACACCCCACTGCTCACACAAGGTGGCGGCTTCCGCGGCGACCTCACCATCATGCGTTTGGGCAACGAGCATTTCCGCGTGATCACCGGCGCATTTGATGGTGGACGCGACAAATATTGGTTCACCAAGTACATGCCGCAAGACGGCTCTGTGGTGTTCACCGACATGTCGAGTGCGCTCTGCACCATCGGCGTATGGGGACCAAACGCCGAAAAGACAATGGCCAAAGCAACACAGAACATCAACGCTGAAGGAAAGCTTGTTCCGTTCGATGTTTCGCAGGCCAACTTCCCTTACGGATCGGTACGAGATGTACTCATCGATGGCGTACCAGCAACCATGTTCCGCATTTCATATGTCGGAGAAAATGGCTGGGAGGTCTACACCAAGATGGAACATGGTCTTCGCATGTGGGATTCCATTGCAAAAGCCGGCGAAGAGTTCGGAATCATTCCAGTTGGAATGGGCGTCTATGCAGTGACTGGTCGCATTGAAAAGGGCTACCGCTTGATGGGAGCAGAACTAGAAAGCGAATACAACCCAGTCGAGGCCGGACTCAACCGCGCCAAGGTGAAGTCGGCCGACTTCATTGGCAAAGCCGAGTACTTGAAGGCTCGCGACGAAAAACCAGCCGCCATCATGTGCACGCTCGAGATCATCGACCACACCAGCAAGGCTGGCATCAAGCGTTACCCAACCGGAGGCAACGAACCAATTCTCACCAAGAATGGCGAGCGCATCGTAGACAGCAAGGGTCGTGTTTCGCGAGTAACAACCGCGGGTGCAGCACCTTCGTTGGGCAAGTACCTCCTTCTTGCCTACCTCACGCCAGAGCATGCCGTTGAAGGCAACGAATTGCGCGTGATGTACATGAACGAGTTGTTCCCTGTACGAGTTGCGCGAGTAGGCAGCCAGCCGCTGTTTGACCCAACCGATTCGCGGATGAAGAGCTAGTCGACAAATCCGATCATGAAGATTCTTGTCTGCGTCAAGCGTGTTCCCGCACCGGGTGCACGCATCAACATCACCGACGATGGTCAACAAGTTGACACTGCGTTTCTTGGCTTTACCGTAAGCCCTCACGAGGAATGTGCAGTTGAGGCTGCAGTTCAGCTTGTTGAACAACACGGTGGCGAAGTCACCGTGCTTACGCTCGGGCCAGCGGAAGCAGAAGAACAACTGCGTACAGCAGTAAGCGTGGGCGCTGCGAAGGCTGTGCTCGTGCCGATAGATGGGCAAGATTGGGATCCTCAACGCACAGCAAGCGCCATTGCGTCGGTCGTCAACGAGCTTGAAGGCGCGAATGGACCATTCGACTTAGTCCTGTTCGGAAACGAATCCGCCGACTCGTGTGGCTACCAAGTTGGTGTGCGTGCG
The DNA here is from genome assembly GCA_964571325.1 of uncultured Acidimicrobium sp. Classification (GTDB taxonomy): domain Bacteria; phylum Actinomycetota; class Acidimicrobiia; order Acidimicrobiales; family Ilumatobacteraceae; genus UBA3006. Next base: position 8,303 of record CAZNBF010000028.1, on the reverse strand, counting down.
GCCCTCAAGCTTTCTCGCCCGATGGTCAACGGCGCAAAAGGAATCGAGATTGACGGCACGTCTGCAAAGATTCGCCGTGAAAGCGACGCCGGCCAGGATATTTATGTTCTTCCGATGCCTGCCGCGGTTGGTGTTAAAGAAGGCATCAACTTGCCCCGCTACCCCACGATGAAGGGACGTCTGGCTTCAAAGAAAGTTGAAGTCTCGCGCACAGAAGCAACGGCATCCGTTGGTGGCCTCAAAATGATCCAATTGCAACGCCCGCCGGAGCGAGTGAGCAACACACAAATACTTGGCACAGGCCCCGAAGCCGCATCTGCAATTGTCGACTTGCTAGAAGAGTTGGGAGTATTCAAATGAGCGTTCTTGCCATTATCGAACACGACCGCGGAACACTCACTTCGGCATCACTTGGCGTACTCACGGCCGCGCGTAACCTCGCGCAACAAATGAATACGACGATGGAAGCATTGACCATCGGAGCCAACGCCGATGCACTCAACTCCGTCGCTGCTCAGCACGGCGCAACGGTTGTTCACCAAGCGCATCATGAGGCATTAACCGACTTTGGCCCAGAAGCATGGGGTGAGGCAGCAGCACAAGTCATCACTTCCCTCTCGCCGCAATTGGTGATGGGAAGCGGAACCGAGCGCGGTCATGAAATAGTTGCGCAGATTGCAGCCCGCCTCGATCTACCCGCATCGATGAACTGCACCGAGTTTGATTCGTCGTTCGATGGAACCCAACCGCTGAAAGTTGTGCGTGCCCGCTGGGGCGGTTCTTTGCTTGAGCAGGCAGAAGTCGATGCACCGATCAAGTTGGTGACCTTGGCAAACCACACTGTTGAGCCCACCGAAGCACCAACAACATCAACTACAAACGTGGTTGATGTGCAACTTGACGCATCAGTTCTGCACTCCATCGTTCGCGACCGCGTCGAGCGTGTTGCCGGAGTGACGCTTGCAACTGCCTCTGTTGTCGTTAGTGGTGGTCGTGGCGTTGGATCGGCCGAGGCGTTTGCACCACTCGAAGAGTTGGCCGCGTTACTTGGCGGGGTTGTCGGCTGCTCGCGAGCAGTCACCAATAACGGTTGGCGCAACCACACCGATCAGGTCGGGCAAACGGGCACACGCATTGCACCCGACATCTACATTGCCTGTGGCATTTCGGGAGCAATCCAACACTGGGTCGGTGCCATGGCCTCCAAAAACATCTTGGCGATCAATCTCGACCAAGAAGCCAATATTGTGAC
>CAZNBF010000028.1:0-6951 GCA_964571325.1 uncultured Acidimicrobium sp. | reverse complement strand
ATTCTGAGTGATTACGGAATCGACTTCTTGCTGCCGGAAGCCCGCGAGCTGTTGGCAAAGAATGGTGCAAAGGTCACGGACAATCGCGTGCGATTCGACCCCGAGATGGTGATGGAAACCATCAAGACTTGCCCTTCGGAATTTAAGTTGCATGCGCGAAACCCTGCGCACACCCTGAACATCGGTGGCAATTGGATGGCATTCGGTTCGGTAGCCAGCCCACCAAACTTCATGGAGCTTGATGGCACTCGCCACGCAGGCAACCGTCAGAACTTCCAGGATCTCCTGAAGCTGTCACAGATCTTTAACATCATCCACTTCGTTGCCGGCTACCCCGTCGAGCCCGTCGACTTGCATGCTTCCATTCGACATATTGAATGTGCCTTCGACACGCTCACCATGACCGACAAAGCACTGCACTGTTACAGCCTGGGTCGTCAACGCAACCAAGACGTTCTTGAGATGACACGCATTGCCCGCCAGGTGTCGCAGGAACAACTTGATAAAGAACCTTCGGTGTTCACCATTATCAACTCGTCTTCACCGCTACGACTGGACACACCGATGCTTCAAGGCATCATGGAGTTTTCTGCTCGCAATCAGATCGTCATCCTCACGCCGTTCACACTTGCTGGCGCAATGGCCCCCATCACACTTGCTGGCGCGCTCTCGCAACAAAATGCCGAAGCATTGGCCGGAATGGTGTTCACACAACTTGTTCGCCCGGGTTCGCCTGTTGCTTACGGTGGCTTCACTTCCAACGTGGACATGCAGTCTGGCGCACCAGCATTCGGAACCCCCGAGTACATGCGTACAGCCATGGCCGGCGGTCAACTAGCCCGCAGGTACAACGTTCCATACCGTTCGAGCAACGTGTGTGCAGCGAATGCTTTGGATGCGCAAGCAGCATACGAAAGCGTGTTTTCGCTTTGGGGCGCGATTCAGGGAGGCGTCAATGTGCTGATGCACGGCGCGGGCTGGATGGAGGGCGGGCTTCATGCATCGCTCGAAAAATTCGTACTGGATGCTGACTTGTTGCAGATGGTTGCCGCTTATCTTGAGCCCATCGTCGTCGATGAGGCAACACTTGCACACGAAGCAATTGGCGAGGTTGGCCCAGCCGGTCACTTCTTCGGCGTTCAACACACCCAAGACCGTTTCCGTGACGCGTTCTATAAGCCACTCATTTCCGATTGGCGCAATTACGAATCATGGGAAGAGGCAGGGAAACCGACTGCCGATCAAAAAGCAAAAGAGTTGGCACAAGTTTTCCTTGATGAGTACCAACGCCCAGAAATGGACGCCGCAACGTACGAAGAACTTGATGCATTCCGCAAACGACGCGTTGCCGAGGGCGGCGTGGCAACTGACTTTTAACTAATAGAGAAGGAAATTGAACTTATGAAATCTTCTGCACGCGTAGTAGTTATCGGTGGCGGTGTTGTAGGCGCCTCCGTGCTGTATCACCTCACCAAGGCTGGCTGGTCGGACGTTGTCCTGCTCGAGCGCAAGCAATTGACTGCTGGCTCCACATGGCACGCCGCCGGCGGAATGCACACGCTCAACGGCGACCCAAACGTTGCCCGTTTGCAGCAGTACACCGTCAATTTGTACAAGGAAATCGAGAAAGAGTCAGGCCAGAATTGCGGCATTCACCTGCCTGGCGGCTTGCAACTTGCCGATACACCAGAGCGTCTCGACTGGTTGAAGATGGCGCAAGCCCGCGGTCGTTACCTGGGCATGCACATGGAAATGCTGTCGATGAAAGAAGCAAAAGAACTCAACCCCTTGCTTGAAGAGAAGTATTTCGTAGGTGCGTTGTACGACGAAGACGAAGGTTCGGTAGACCCATACGGCGTAACACACGCTTACGCAATTTGTGCTCGCAACCGCGGAGCCGAGGTGTACACCGAGACGTGGGTGACCGGACTCAGCCAGCGCGCAGACGGAACATGGGACGTCATTACCGACAAAGACCACACCATTCACGCAGAACACGTAGTCAACGCTGGTGGTTTGTGGGCGCGCGAAGTGGGCCGCATGTGCGGAATTGAATTGCCAGTGTTGGCGATGGAACACCACTACCTGATGACCGAACCAATGGAAGAAGTAATCGCATACAACAAAGAAACCGGTCGCGAACTTCCTCACATGATCGACTTCGCGGGAGAAATTTATGCCCGCCAAGAGGGACAGAGCATCCTGCTTGGAACCTACGAACAAAACAATCGCCCGTGGGCACCAAAAGAAACACCATGGGATTTCGTATTCCAGTTGTTGCCACACGATTTGGAGCGCATTGCTCCAGAGCTCGAGCGCGGCTTTGCACACTTCCCCGCTGTGGGACGTGCAGGAATTAAAAAGTTCGTCAACGGCCCATTCACATTCTCGCCAGACGGCAACCCGCTCGTGGGGCCAATCAAGGGCATGCGCGGCATGTGGTCGGCGTGTGCAGTTATGGCCGGCTTGTCACAAGGTGGAGGCGTTGGGCTTTCACTTGCCAACTGGATGGTGCACGGCGACCCAGGCGCAGACATTTGGGGCATGGACGTTGCTCGCTATGGCGACTTCGCAACGCTGGAATACACCAACGCCAAGGTGCGCGAAAACTATTCGCGTCGATTCCGCATTACCTTCCCGAACGAAGAGCTTGCAGCAGCACGACCATTGCACACCACACCTATCTACGACCGCTTGCTCTCGCACAACGCTGTTATGGGCGCGGGCTTCGGTCTTGAGCACCCACTGTGGTTCCAGGACAAAGGCCTCGAGCCAACAGAAGAGATCACGTTCTATCGTTCCAATGCATTCAAGAATGTGGGCGAAGAATCACGGGCAGTTCGTGAGCGTGTTGGCTTTTCCGAAGCATCCAACTTTGCCAAGTACAAAGTCAGTGGCGAAGGTTCGGCCGCATGGTTGCAGCACCTCTTCACCAATGCACTTCCAAAGATTGGCAGAACATCGCTTACCGCAATGCTCAACCCAGAAGGAAAGATCGTTGGCGAGTTCTCTGTATCTCGAATTGGTGAGGAAGAGTTCTTCCTCTTCGGTTCGCAGGCCGCAGAAGTACACCACCCTCGTTGGTTCCTCGCGCACCTTCCCGAGAACAGCCCAATTCGCTTCGAGAACCTTTCGCTCTCGATGGTTGGTCTCACCGTTGCCGGCCCGCGCTCGCGCGACGTATTGCAAAAGTTGACCGACACATCACTTGCCACGAAGGATTTCCCTTTCATGGCCTTCCGTCGGGTAAACATCGGCAATGCGCCAGTGTGGCTGTCGCGAATGACTTACACCGGCGACCTCGGTTACGAAATCTGGATTGCACCCGAATACCAGCGTTACTTGTTCGACCTGATCTGGGAAGCCGGAAAAGAATTCGACATGCGCTTGTTCGGTTTCCGCGCGCTCATCACTATGCGCCTAGAAAAGAACTTCGGCACTTGGTACCGCGAGTACCGCCCCATCTACACACCGCTCGAGGCCGGCATGGATCGGGCTATGAAGCTCGACCACGACTTCATTGGGCGTGCAGCGGTAGAAGCCGAAATGAAAACTGGCCCTGCCCGCAAGTTGGTGATGTTCAAAGTGGACGTCGACCCAACAAGGCCAGCAGACGTGATTGGTGACGAACCCGTCTTCCATGATGGAAAAGTTGTTGGTTGGATCACCTCGGGTGGATACGCGCATTACTCCGGCGTATCGCTTGCCCTTGGTTACATCCCGGCCGAACTTGCCGCAGAGGGCACAACTGGTTTCGAAATTGAAATCATTGGCAACATGCGCCCAGCCAGCTTGCAAATCGAGCCCGTGCTCGACCCAAGCGGCTCACGTATGCGCGCCTAGACATGGCAACAATCACTCGAATCGAGATCACGCACCATCAGCTACCCCTCGACCCGCCGTTTCCGGCGTCGTGGGACACCCGCCCACGAACGCAGTTCCCTGCAACGATCGTGCGAGTGTTTGATGATCAAGGGCGATGTGGTGTGGGCTCGGGCGATGCGATGTACGGCTTTGCCGATTACGAACGGTATTTCATCGGCCAAGACCCACTGGATGTCGATCGTCATGCCGCGGTGATCTCCAATATCGAGTTTCACGCCGGCAGGCAGTGGCCTCTCGACTTAGCCCTATGGGATCTCAAGGGAAAGATTCAGGGCGAGCCCGTCTGGAAAATGCTCGGAGGTTTCGATAACAAGATCCGTGCCTACGCATCTTCTGGTGTTCACCGCAGCATCACCGACATGGTGGAGGTTGCCAAGCGTGTACGAAGCCTGGGGTTCCCCGCACTGAAGGTGCGCTTCGGCCGCCCAAAGTTGGACGACGACTTGGCGGTTGTGAAAGCCATCAGAAGCGAACTGGGCTCAAGCCTTGAGTTAATGGTGGACTGCAACCAAGGCTGGAGAATGCCGTGGGACACCGCAACGCCTTGGAACGTAGACCACGCCACATCTGTTGCAAACGTGCTGGAAGAGCATGGTGTGTATTGGATGGAAGAGCCGCTTCACCGTGGCGACTACGCGGGTATGGCCGAACTTCGCAAGCGCGTTGGCATCCGCATTGCCGGGGGCGAAATGACTCGCGAGCCGTACGAGTTTCGCGAGTTGCTCGAGCGCGGATGCTTCGATGTCTTTCAACCGGACGCCGTGTGTTCTCAGGGAATAACCGGCCTTGCCAAGCTTGCATTCGAAGTTCAAAAGGCCGGCAAGATCTTCACTCCACACACCTGGGGCAACGGCATCGGCGTCATGGCCAACTTGCATCTCACTGCAGGAACTGTTGGCGCACCCTTCATCGAGTTTCCCTTCGACCCACCAGAGTGGTCAACTGCCCGGCGCGACTACATCCTCAACGAAACGATTGAAGCCGATGGCGACGGATGGATTCATCTATCGGACGAACCGGGCCTTGGCATCACTTTGAACGAAGATGTGCTGAAACAAACAGCGAGCAGACAAGCAACGTTTAGTTAGTTCATCTTCACGCGATAGTCGTGCGTGTAGACATTGGCCTTGCCGTCGCGCAGGAACCCGACAAGCGTGATGCCGAGCACGTCGGCAGTCTGTACAGCAAGGCTTGACGGTGCACCAACAGCTGCAATAAACGCGATGCGAGCAATTGCTGCCTTCTGGATAATTTCAAACGATAAGCGGCCGCTGCAAAATAGGCCATGACGTGTGAGCGGAACTGTTTTGGCCATCACGCTGGCGCCAACCACTTTGTCGACTGCATTGTGCCGACCGATGTCCTCACGAACCACCGACACTGCCCCGTCCGAGTCGAACAGCGCAGCAGCATGCAGGCCGCCAGTTCTGTCGAAAGTGGGCTGTGCTGCACGAATTGAATCCGAAATCGACATAAGCGTCTTTGCGCTGATAGTTGGCCCGCTATCGCGATCGACGGGCTCGGTTGCCTGGAGTAATTGATCGATCGATTCGGTGCCACAAATTCCGCAACTGGCCGAAGTGACCATTGCGCGCCTGGCAAGTGCCATATCAAAACCCCTCGCAAGCGCAACAGTAACGATGTTGTACTTTTGCTCCTCGCCCTCCACCAGTTCGCAATACTTCACCGTTCGAACGTCATCCGGCCGAGTAACGATCCCTTCTGTGTACAGAAACCCCACGGCCAACTCGTAGTCGTTGCCTGGCGTTCGCATCGTCACTGAGATTTGTACTGGCTCTTGTCCGGGCCCTTCGGCACGAATTTCCATCGGCTCTTCGGTCACCACGTAGTCGGGCTTGGTGCCCACTCGGCCCTCGCCGTTAACGGTGACCACCTTCCAGTCGGTGGACTTGCGTCGGGCCTGAGCGTTGCCGGAAGTCATTTCAACAGGCTAGTTGTCATCCAGAAAACCGCGCAGGTTGGCGCTGTTGTGAGGATGGCGCAAGCGTGCCAAAGTCTTTTGCTCGATCTGGCGGACGCGCTCACGAGTTACCTTCATAATCTTGGCCACGTCCTCAAGCGTGTGCGGCTGGCCAACATACTTGCCAATACCAAAACGCATCATCACAATTTCTTGGTCGCGTTCGGGAAGGTCCTTCAGCGTGCGCTCCACAGCTTCGCCCAACTGCCTTTTCTCGGTTGATTCGATGGGATCGTTGGTGGCATCGCTGCTGGCGATGGTGTCGCCCACTGTGAGGTCGTCGGTATCGCTGCCAACAGGCGCATCAAGGCTGGTGGTGGTAATTGCGATCTGCATTACTTCAAGCAATTTGTCTACGGTGAGCCCGCAACGCACTGCGACTTCTTCGGGCAATGGGTCGCGCTCTAGCTCGGACGCCAGCTCGCGCTCCACTCGATGGACGCGGTTGACTATTTCCATCATGTGGCCAGGGATGCGAATGTTGCGTCCCTGATCAGCCATCGCCCTCGACATTGCCTGGCGGATCCACCACGTTGCGTAGGTAGAGAACTTAAAACCCTTCTCAAAGTCGTACTTATCGGCAGCGTGCATTAAGCCGATGTTGCCTTCTTGGATCAAGTCGGCCAGTTGCAACTCCTTGCGGTCGTAACGACGGGCAATTGAAACGACGAGGCGCAGGTTGGCACGAACCATGTGCTCCTTAGCCTTTTCTCCGTCGCTTATGGTTCGCTGCAGCGCTCGCCTTTCGCGAATGCCGAGCGAGGCCGCCGTCTCATCAAGTTGCCTCTTTGCCTCGAGGCCATCTTTGATTTGTTTACCAAGCCGTTTTTCGTCATCGGCCGTCAACAGGTCTACTTGGCCTATTTCGTTGAGGTACATGCGAACGGCATCTGGGCCCGAGTCGCTAGCAAAGGTGCTCCTCATACGTGATCCTGAAGGCGCAGATTGAGCCAGTCGAGCAACTGCGAGGCTGCCTCGTCTGCCGTAGTGGGGTTGTCCAACCGTTCGAGGAGTAAGCGGGCATCACGGTCGAGACGGATTTGTTCCGGATCCGAAATTTTCACACGGGCTGTTAGCTCGCGCCG
>CAZNBF010000027.1:9165-12854 GCA_964571325.1 uncultured Acidimicrobium sp. | reverse complement strand
TCTACGACTTCTCGTTCCCACTTGAAGGTGGCAAACCAAACCCACACTTGTGGACTAACCCGCCAATGGCAAAGGAGTACGCAGCAGTTGCTCGTGACTTGCTGTCGGCAATGAATCCGACGAATGCCGCAACCTTTGCTGCCAACTATGAAGCCTTCGCTGCAAAGGTTGATGCACTTGATGCAGCCATGGCAACGGCAACGGCAACGATTCCAGAAGATCAGCGCAAATTGCTCACCTACCACGATGCATATGCATACTTTGCGGTGCATTACGGATACACCGTGATTGGCGCAATTCAGCCATCATCGTTTGATGAACCAACACCGAAGGAGATTGCTGACCTCATCACTCAGGTTCGTGAATCTGGCGTGAAAGCCGTATTTGGCAGCGAAGTGTTTCCTTCCCCAGTTCTTGAGCAAATTGGCGCCGAAGCAGGTGTGCGGTACATCGACGTGCTCCGCGATGACGACCTTGTCGGCGAACCCGGAGATGCCGAACATTCTTGGCTCGGACTCATGCGATTTAACTTCGCGACCATGGTCGAAGCCCTGGGTGGTGACGCAAGTTCCTTAAATTCTGTCGATGTGAGTGATGTTGTGAAGGACACAGCCGTCTACCCTCAATAAGCGAAATGGACGCTCAAAGCTTGATCACCTGCGAGCACGTCTCATGCACCTACGGAAACTCTGCAGTGGTCGAAGATACCTATCTGCAGATCAGTCGGGGTGAGTTTGTTGGCATCGTGGGCCCAAGCGGCTCCGGCAAAACAACGTTATTGAAAGCAATCATGGGCGCTCACCCAGTGGCCCATGGTTCAATTACCGTGCTGCCGCACATCACCCTCGGATACGTGCCCCAGGTTGAAACAGTCGACTGGTACTTCCCCGTGACCGTAGAAGAAGTGATCGTGATGACTCGTTCGCACACCACTTGGTGGCCACGCATCACTGCTGATGAACGTGCTGCGGTTCGAGACGTTCTTGGCAAGCTTGGCATTGCCGACGTCGCTCAACGACACATTCGCGAGCTTTCGGGCGGGCAACAACAACGAGTGTTTTTGGCACGCGCAATGTTTCGCAACCCAGACATCTTGATCATGGACGAGCCAACCTCGGGCGTCGATGTACGAACACGACACGAAATCTTGCACCTACTTGCCGACTTGCACGCAAGCGGCCTCACGATCTTGCTGACAACACACGATCTCAATGGCCTTGCAGCCCACCTTCCTCGTTTGGTGTGCTTCAACAAAACAGTGATCGCCGACGGAAACCCCCGCGAAGTTCTCACATCACAAGTGCTTGAAGCAACGTACGGTGCGCCGATGGAAGTGCTGGAGCATGGTGGCATGCCCATCGTTGTCGAGCACGGCCCTACAAGGGTAAGGAGCGAGGGCAAATGATGATCGCATTCAACTTGTTCGAGCCGTACGGGTTTCAATTCTTTAGAAATGGCCTAGTGGTCGCAACTATCGCGGGTGCACTGTGCGGGCTGCTCGGTGTGTTCGTTGTGCTTCGAGGCATGAGCTACATCGGCCACGGCCTTTCACATGCCGTCTTTGGCGGCGCGGCAGCAAGCGCCGTTTTGCAAATCAACTTCTTTATTGGCGCCGGCATTTGGGGAATCGTCTCGGGCGTGCTGATCGCGCGCGTATCTCGCCGACGTGTAATTGGTGCCGACGCCGCAATCGGGGTTGTCACTACAGCATCGTTTGCATTAGGGCTTGCGTTAATGAATCGATACGGCCAGGCCTCAAAGAGCATCGAAGCCGTGCTGTTCGGAAGCGTTCTGGGTGTCAAAGTTAGCGACATCATCGCTGTCTCTGCCGTTGCGTTGCTGGCACTTGCAGTGATCATGCTCACCTACCGCAAACTGCTGTTCTCTACGTTCGATCCAGATGTTGCCCAAGTAAGTGGCGTCCGCGTATCGCTTGTCGAAGCCATGTTGCTTGCGCTGCTTTCGCTCACCATCTTGGTAACCATGCGCGTAATTGGCACGCTGCTTATCTCGGCGCTGCTCGTTATCCCCGCCGCGTCCGCCCGCCTAACAACCAACAGCTTTTCGCGCATGTTGTGGATCTCGCCACTGATTGGTGGAGTCACATGCTTCGTGGGTATGAACCTGAGTTACTTCCTCGACACATCTGCAAGTGCCACCATCATCTTGCTTGATGCATTGGTGTTCATTGTTGCGTACGTAACCGCCGGCGCTCGCAGCCGAATTCGCATGGCCTCACTTGGCCACTTGTAACTTCTAACTTTCGCGGAAGCCCCACTCGGCGCCTTGCGGGGTGTCACGAACCTCAACATTGGTTGCAGCGAGCCTGTCGCGAATGATGTCCGAGAGATCGAATCGCTTATCGGCGCGAACTTGCGCGCGTAATTCCAGCAGCACATCAACAAACGGGCCAACCACCTCGCGCGGGTCGCGCAATCCGCCTGTTGCAGCGCCGGCAAGGCGCGTGATCATGCTTCGCAATACAGAGCGTGCGAAGTCGAGATCGTCGCTTTGCAGCGTGTCTACAGACCATCCCGCAATTGCATCGTCCAAGTCGAGGGCTGCTCTTGCAGCCGCATCTGCATTGCCGCCGGCAATCGCCACCGAAAACTCGGAGTCAAGTCGTTCTGTTGCTTGGCGCAAGTTGGAGTCAATGATCTCCTCTGCGGAAGAGGTGTTCGTATCAACCTTTGGTTTTTCGGATGGTCGTGCACTCGTCGATGGGTCGCGCAGTTTGTCCAGTGGAATTACTGTTCCGCTCGCAAACTCCTGAGACACACCCCGTACTCGAATGGTTACAACGCCCTTGCCAACAACTGTTGCTTCGTCGGCATCAACGTCGAGCACCACGCCCGTGTGTTCGTCAACGCCAAGCACATACACATCTTCTGGCAATTCTCGCTCCAAGAACGAAAGCCGTCGTTCGCCCATGTAACAGAACCGTGTGTCGTGATGTCCGCCTTCGGCATTGTTGTAATGCGGAATGAGCGCGGCCTTAATTCCTAATTCGGAAAGGATGTCGAGCCCGTCCAACCAACGAGGTGGTTCGCCAGCCTTATAAATCTCATAGACGGGCAGCGTGTATTTGCCAAGCGTCAGCGCGGCTGCCGATGCAAAAGTAACGATGCCTCCACTTCGCAACTTTTTTATCAGCAACCCCGCAAGTGGCGTTCCCGACCATTGCCTCAGCGCATACGAAGGCGAACCAGGGCCAGCAAATACGTATTGTGCATCCGCCACAAGCTGCAAACCTTTTTCGGTTGCAAGCGCATCGCCCGCGCTTATCTCTGTGAGGCCGGCAACGTCGAGGGCAACATTGATGCTGGTGTTGAAATACTCGACGGCCTTAGTTGCAAGCTCTGGTGCATTTTCTTGAAAACCATATGGGGTGTCCAAGAGTGCTGCTCGAACTGGCTTCGGCAACTTTCCAACAAGCATGCGGTGCGTTGAAACCATCGTCGGCGAGGTTTCGCCCGAACCCATAATCGTGAGTATTCGTGGGAGAGTCATGCGAAGAATCCGTCCTTAGTGGCCTTATGTACAACTTGAGCAAATCGTTCTGGGTGCTGAGCATGAAGATCATGATCGGCGGGGCTGAACCACTCCACCCGAACAACTGGCACCATACTCAGCGCTTGCTCAACAGCATGCCGCTTCGTTTCAGCAAACACGCCGCCGGGCCCTTCTGC
>CAZNBF010000027.1:0-9065 GCA_964571325.1 uncultured Acidimicrobium sp. | reverse complement strand
GCAAGTTTGTACACGGGCATGTATCAGATGAATCATCGCGTGGTTGCCAACGGCACACCACTCGATCGCCGATTCGACAACGTGGCTCTTCTTGCGCGCCGCGCAGGATACAAACCAACGTTGTTTGGCTACACCGATCAGTCGGTCGACCCGCGTGACACCACCGGGGCTGACGACTGGAGGCTCAATACCTTCGAGGGAATACTTCCCGGTTTCGATTGCGAATTGTTCATCCCGGAACCACACGATCTTTGGATTAATCACCTCAACGAACACGGCTTCGATGTACCGATGAACGCAAAGCAGGCACTGCTAACAGAACCAGATCGCCCTGCCGAATTTGGGCAATCGGCATTCCTCACCGACCATCTATTGGGTTGGTTGAAGAAACAAGATGGCCCGTGGTTTGCGCATGCCAGCTACCTGCGGCCTCACCCTCCTTACTCTGCGGCAGGTAAATGGTCGAAGGCATACGACCCTGCCGATGTGGAGTTGCCAATTGCGCCAGGCTCCGACTTGCACCCATCACATGAAATGTTCATGCAACTTGAAAGCGCATCGGCCCCCGCCGACGAAGCAGGCAAGCGCCACATGCGTGCGCAGTACTACGGCATGATCGGCGATGTCGACGAACAACTAGGCCGAGTGTGGGATGCGCTCGTAGAGATGAACATGTGGGATAACACCATGATCATCGTTACTGCCGACCACGGCGAACAACTTGGCGATCACGGGCTTCGCGAGAAACTTGGTTTCTTCCCGCAGAGCTATCACATCCTTGGACTGATTCGACACCCCGAACACACTTCGCAGTTTGGAACAACGGTCAACGAGTTCACCGAGAACGTCGACTTGCTTCCCACTATTGCCGAAGCGCTTGAGCAGCCAGTCCCGTCGCAATGCGATGGCTTGCCACTGACTCCATTTCTTACCGGCAATCAACCACCATGGTGGCGCGATGCCGCAACGTACGAATACGACTGGCGAAGCTGGTTTATCCGCCTTGGTCAACGCGAATGGCCGTGGGACCAACGCCTCGAACAACAACACCTCACCACCCGTGTATACGACAATCGCGCATACGTGCAGTTTGGAAACGGCTCGTGGCTCTCATTCGACATAGCCGCCGACCCCACGTGGCGCACGTATCTAACTGATACAAGTGCAACATTGCAGATGGCGCAAGACATGTTGGTGTGGCGCTCACGCCACGCACCCCGCGAGCTCACCAGCATGCTTACGGAAAGCGGCGGCATTGGCCAATGGCCAGATGGGGTTGCCTGGCGCGACTGAGGTCACGCGCTTCAGTCCGTCCAAATACTGACGCCTCTTATTATTCTGTACGGAGCACGCGTTATCGCTGCCCAACCCCCTAACGAAAGTCCCCCATGCTTCAAAATCTTGCTCGTTTTTGTGTTCGCCGTCGTCGTGAAATGGTGGGGCTGTGGCTAGTGCTCCTCGTGGCTCTCGGCGTTGCCGCCGGTTCGATGGGCTCCAGTTTCAGCACCGAATTTGAATTGCCAAAAAGCGAAGCCAACGACGTACAACTGTTGCTCGAAGCGAACAGCCCAGACCGTGCCGGGTTCTCTGGCGAAATTGTCTTTACATCGCCAGCAGGTGTCGTCACAGACGAAATCAAAGCGGCAATGGCCACCATGTTCAGTGAGGTTGGCGCACTCAGCGGCGTCACCGTTACCAGCCCGTTCGATACCGAAGGCCAAATCAACCCCGCGGGAACAACAGCCTTCGCTGCACTCGACGTAACCATTCGTTCACAGACCGAACTCATCACACTTTCCGAAGAGATACAAGAAATTGGCAAGAAGGTTGAAATTCCAAACTTCACCATCGAGTACGGCGGAAACATATTTGCCGAATTCGAACTTCCAGCCAGCGAGGCATACGGCCTGCTCGCCGCAATTGTGATCTTGGTACTTGCCTTTGGTTCGGTTCTTGCAATGGGTCTGCCAATTGGAACTGCGCTCATTGGTTTGGGCGTGGGTACTTCGCTCGTCATCGTGCTCAGCAACTTGTTGCCAATGCCCGACTTCACCACTTCGCTCGTTGCAATGATTGGTCTCGGCGTGGGCATCGACTACGCGTTGTTTATTGTCACTCGATATCGAGAAGGCCTCGAAAATGGTCTCAGCGTTGAAGATGCAGTTGTCGATGCCGTCGACACTTCGGGCCGAGCAGTCATTTTCGCAGGCATCACCGTAATCATCTCGCTCCTTGGGCTCTTCCTCATGGGCCTCGCGTTTGCTCGCGGCCTTGCAATCGGCGCCGTCATTGGCGTGTTGCTCATGATGATTGCATCCATCACCTTGTTGCCTTCGCTGTTGGCAATGGTCAAGCATCGAATCGACGTCACTACGCGCGCGGCATTGATTGCACTTGTTGCATTCGTGGTGTTCGCTTTCGTTTCAGTGGTCGCCACATCGCTGCCGATTTTCTTTGCTGGCATCGCCTCTGCAGTAGTCATCACGTTGCTCAGTTTTGTCGTGAAGCCATTGCGCATCGCATTGCCAAAGCGCGTCCAAAAAGCCAAAGAGTTAACGTTCTGGTATCGCTGGAGCCGCTTCATTCAGCGCCGGCCATGGACAGCCGCGCTTGCTGCAACTGCAATCCTCTTAGTGCTTGCATCTCCGCTTGCTTCCATCCGTCTCGGCTTCGGCGACAACGGCAATGCGCCAACAGACTCCACAGTCCGCAGGGCCTACGACATGCTCGCCGAAGGTTTCGGCCCAGGTTTCAACGGCCCGCTCTTCATCACGGTTCAAGGCGAAACTTCCGCAAACCCCGATGCGCTTGCTGGATTCGTCAATCGGATCAGCACTGTGCCTGGCATCGCATTCGCACAGGGCGTGCCGGCCTCGCAAGATGGCAGCCTTTCGTTGGTCATTGCATACCCAACAACTGCGCCGCAGGATGAGGCGACTACCGATCTCATTCGCACACTGCGAAACGACTTCATCCCATCGACGGGCGTCGAGGCCAAAGTTGGCGGCTTCACGGCTGCAAGTGTCGACTTCGCCGATGGCATTGGCGGACGCATGCCGTTGCTCTTCGTTGGAGTGTTGTCGCTTTCGTTCTTGTTGTTGATGGCAGTGTTCCGAAGTGTGCTGGTGCCGCTTAAGGCAGTGGTTATGAACCTGCTTTCCATCGGTGCCGCATACGGCGTCATTGTCGCCATCTTCCAATGGGGTTGGGGCATGAACCTGATTGGTGTTGGCAAAGCCGGCCCAATTGAAAGTTGGGCCCCAATGATGCTGTTCGCCATTGTCTTTGGTTTGTCGATGGACTACGAAGTGTTTTTGTTGTCTCGCATTAAAGAGGAATACGACCGAACCGGCGACAACGCAACAGCAGTGGCCGACGGCCTCACGGCAACCGCACGCGTGATTACGGCTGCGGCTCTCATCATGGTGTTCGTGTTCGCTGCATTCGTCCTCGGCCACGACCGACAGCTAAAACTGTTTGGCTTAGGTCTGGCTACAGCAGTGTTCATTGACGCAACCATCGTGCGAATGGTGTTAGTGCCGGCGACGATGGAACTACTTGGCAACAAAAACTGGTGGATACCGGCCTGGCTCAACAAACTGTTGCCAAAGATTGATGTCGAAGGACACCATCACATGGCGTTGATTGACGATGAGGCGAAGTAACTAAAACTTGACCATGCAGCGGCGTGGGCCGTGCACTTGACCGCCGGCCCATGTCACATCATCTGGGTTGACAAGTTCGAATTCGGGAATACGCGCAAGGAATGTTTGTAGCGCAACGCGAACTTCCAAACGAGCAAGGTTGCTACCTGCGCAGCGGTGAATACCCGAGCCGAATGCAACGTGACGATTGTGCTCACGATCCAAGATCACTTCATCGGGGTTCTCAAACTGGCGCGGGTCGCGGTTAGCAGCGGGAAACGCCATCAACACTCGGTCGCCCGCTTTCATTGGGCAACCCTGAAACTCGGCGTCTTTCGACAACACCCGAGCCATTGTCACTGGTGCATACACACGAAGTAGTTCCTCAATGGCTGTTGGCCACAACTCGGGGTTGTCGCGCAATGCCTTGCGGTGCTCTGGGTGCTGGGCCATGTGCCACATGCATGATCCGATTGCCGACCACGTGGTGTCAACACCGGCAACCAACATCAAGTTGCACACACCCAACACGTAATCGAGCGGCACTTTCTTGCCTTCAACTTCGGTGTTCATCAACTCCGAAATGAAATCGTTCTCGCGCGGGTTGTTCTTTCGATCTTCTACTTGCGCCAAAAAGAACTGGATGATGTTCTGTCGTGCCCACTTGCGGCCCTCAATGTCGGTGATGTTTTCGAGCGCTGCACGAACCCACGCGGTGAATTCGGACTCCATCTCAAGTGGCACACCCAACAAGTTGGCAATCACGCGAACCGGAATGTGCTGCGCATAATCCCCAGCAGCATCAGCCGTTCCCTTATCGATGAATTCATCGATCAGCGAATTGCACAGATCTTTCGTTCCCTGTTCGTATTTTGCAACTGCCTGCGGTGCAAAAACGGGAAGGATGAGTCGGCGATGCCAATGGTGTTCTGGTGGGTCAGAGGTAATCGGTGGTGCTTTTACGCCGCCATATTGACCCTCGTTCTGGCCAGGGATTGGCGGCAAGACCAAAACCGACTGCGAGGTGAAGGTTTCGTATTCCTGAGCAATAGCAACCACGTCGTCGTAGCGCGTTGGTAACCACGAACCTTCGTAACGCTCGGTGTGTGCAATCGGGCAACCGGATTCGCGGATCTCGCTGAAAGCTGAATACGGATCCTTGATAAATTCCGGATCAAAAATGTCGTAGTCGGTGAGAATGTCTTTGACAGGCTTACGGGTATCAGTCATGAAATAACCCCCCAGTTATTCGGTGATGATGATTGCGCGCTCAGGGCAGTTTGCTTCGGCACGACGTGCCTTCGCTTGAAGTTCTTCCGGTATGTCGCCATCGATGAGCACGGTTGCATTACCGAGTTCATCACTGCCGAATACTTCTGGGGCCGCAATGGCACACATTTGGTGCCCGTGGCAAGAACCGCTGTCTACTGAAACTCGCATACCCACAGGTTAATCAACCTTCCATCGGGTTTGTTCATCGGACACAGGGAGAAGAGACTGGATCGCTTCGTAAACTATCTTCATGCCGTCGATCGAGTCCTTACTCGCGTTCGGTATTGCATCCCTAGCGCTCCTTGTTATTCCAGGACCGGCAGTGCTGTACATCATCAACCGCAGCGTTGCCGATGGCCGAAACGTTGCCCTCGCAGCTGTTGCCGGCCTCGAGATAGGTAATTTCATGCACGTCATCGCCGCGACCGTTGGGCTTTCTGCCGTCATCGCCACCTCTGCTGCCGCGTTTTCCGCAGTGAAATGGATTGGTGCCGGTTATCTCATATATATAGGTATTCGCACACTTGCGACAAAGGCCCAGGCCGTCAATCAGTTGAACGACCCAATGAGCCGCCGCCGAGCCTTCACTCAGGGAATTGTTGTCAACACGTTCAATCCCAAAGTCGCGCTCTTTTTTCTTTCGTTCTTACCGCAATTCATTGATGCCGACCGAGGCTCGGCTGCTCTGCAGTCGCTTGTCCTAGGTTCAACTTTTGTAGTTCTCGGCTGCATCTCCGATTCGCTATTTGCGATATTGGCTAGTGCACTTCGCGGCACTTTGCTACGCGGCAAATCTCTGCCATTCGTGCAGCGCTATGTGGCGGGCAGTGTTTTCATCGCGCTTGGCGCGATTGCTTCTACAACGAGAAGGTAACTCGCTTAGAAGAACGTACCCGCAATTATTTTGCCGGGGTTCATAATGCCATTGGGATCAAGAGCCTTCTTGATCGTTGCCATTACGCCAACTGCTTCGTTGCCGAGTTCATCAACCAAGTAATCAATTTTGCCCATGCCAATTCCATGCTCACCCGTGCAGGTACCTTCCATGGCAAGAGCTCGCTCAACGAGTCGGGAATGAAATTGCTCCATTCGTTCCACCATTGGGTGGTCTTCGGGGTCAACGCTCAGCACCACGTGAAAGTTTCCGTCGCCCACATGCCCGATGATGGGGCCGAACAACTTTGATGCAACGAGGTCGGCTTGCGTCTCTTCGATGCAGTCGCTCAGCCGTGAAATAGGAACACACACGTCGGTTGCGAAGTTCTTTGCATTCTTAACAAGCGACCGACATGCAAGCGACGTGTCGTGTCGCGCTTGCCAGAGCTTCCTTCGCTCGGCTTCATCGGTAGTTTGAACGAAACCCGAACCGCCATGTCGTTCAAGCACTTCGCGGGTGGCCGCAATATCAATTGCTGTCGACTCGGCCGAACCGTGAAACTCCATCAGCAACAATGTTTGCTCTGGCAAGTTGGTATCCGAATACTTGTTAACAGCCGAAACTGCATCAGAGTCCAACAGTTCGATTCGCGCCACACCAATGCCGTACTGAATCACTTCAATCACACCATCCACCGCCGACCGCAATGACGGGAACTGCATGGTTGCCGCAGCAATCACTTCTGGAATTCCAAAAACACGCAAGGTCAATTCGGTGATGACACCCAATGTGCCCTCGCTACCGACGAACAAGTGTGTGAGGTCGTACCCCGCAGAAGTTTTGCGGGCGCGGCGCGATGTCGTGATCACTTCCCCATTGGGCGTGACAACGGTCAGGCTCATCACCAACTGCTTCATAGCGCCGTACTTCACCGTGGTGGTTCCAGAAGCGCCCGTTGCGGCCATGCCCCCCAATGTTGCGTCAGCACCTGGGTCGACGGGGAAGAACAAACCATGAGTCGCCAGGATTTCATTCAGTTGTTTTCGGCGCACACCCGGCTGCAATGTGCAGTCCAGATCCTCCTGGCTGATGCGCAACACTTTGTCCATCTGCGAAACATCAAGTGAAACCCCACCATAGATAGGTGTGCTGTTGCCCTCTAATGAAGTACCCGCACCAAACGCAACAACTGGTGTGCGGTTCTTGTTGCAGATTTTGAGAGTTGTAGCCACATCCTCGGTACAAGTTGCATACACCACTGCATCCGGCAAGGTGGCGAGGTGAAAACTCTCGTCTTTGGAATGGTGCTCGCGCATTGTCTGATTAACCGACACTTTGTCGCCAAGAGCCTGGCGCAGCTCGTCAATCGTGGAACTGTGAGAAACAATGCTCATTGCGTTCAAACTCTATCTTTCGTGCGGTTAGCGTTGCCTACATGAGCTACCAACACATCAAAAGTCGGCTAGATGCAGGCGAAACAATCGTTCTCGATGGCGCAACCGGCACCGAACTGCAAAGGCGTGGCGCCACGATGGACCCAGCCTCTTGGTGTGGCCCAGCCTCGCTGAACAACAGTGATCTACTTACCCAAATTCATCTCGACTACATCAAGGCTGGCTCAGACGTGATTACCGCGAACACATTCGCGTCCTCACGATTGATGCTGACTGATGCAGGGTTTGGCGATCGAGTGGAGGAAATCAATCGAATCGCAGTCGAGGCTGCACTCCGTGCACGCGACTTGGCACCTGCAGGACGAAACATTGCCGTTGCTGGTTCCCTTTCCCACATGGTGCCCGTTGCCGAGGGCACGGCTGTTGTCGACCCAAAGAAAACGCCACCACTCAACCAAATCTCTGACGCTTTTTTCGAACTCGCAAATGTGTTGAAAAGTTCGGGAGTGGATCACATCATGCTCGAGATGATGTACGAGCCAACTCGCATTCCGCTTGCTCTCGAGGCAGCACTTTCCACCGGCCTCCCGGTGTGGTTCGGTATGAGTGCACGTCGCACAGCCGACGGCAAAGTGGTGTCGTTCCACGCATTTGACGATTTGCCGATCGACGAAATAACTCGCTTCATCCCCAAGCAGGGTGTCGATGTGGTTGGCGTGATGCACACCGGTGCCGAATTGATCTCCGAGTGTCTTGCCACCATTCGCAAAACATTCGATGGTCCACTATCTGCATATCCAGACTCGGGTTATTTTGAAATGCCTGACTGGCAATTTGTCGATCTGATTGAACCGGCACGACTCGAATCTTTTTATCGTCAGTGGATGAACGAAGGTGTTCAACTCATTGGTGGTTGCTGTGGCTTAACTGTTGAACATATTGATGCTGCACAACGTGTTCGACTTAATCAATAGTTTTAATAATGCGTCGAAACGTCAGATTAATTCTCGGCCCAACTTGGCTTGCTGTCTTTGCAATTTGATGCACCCAACAGTGCTGCGAAAGGCCCGACATCACCAGTAACGATCCATCTTCCAAGTCGGCGCGCACCGTTTCTTTCGTTGCCTTGTGACGCAGATCGAAACGCCTTGTTGCGCCAAGGCTGACCGAGGCAATAGTTGGCTCTCGGCCATTGATCGCCTCGTTGTCGCTGTGCCAACTGACGCTGTCCTTACCATCGCGATACAAATTGACAAGCACAGAGTTAAACGCGGCACCCGTGAACGTCTCTAGTTCCGCTCTGATTTGCTCCAGTAGCGGTGTCATCGGGTGCGCAACACGAACGACACCCGAGTATTCGTAGTTGACACCAGTGTCGGAATACCACGTGGACAACCCAGCCTGGGCATGTTTCTTGCCGAAGATGATCATTTCGGGTTGCTCCCACGCGGTTTGCTGCATCAGTTCCGAATACATTTCGGCGCTGCGATGCACATCAAAAAAGCGAGGCTGCAACACGGCGCTTCCATCAAACGGAAGCAACTCTTGCGGTTCGGAAAACAGGCTTTGGGTAGTCACTTGTAGCGCCAATTCTGACACGGCTGATACCGTCGAACAATGACGAATTGGCAAGATCTCAGCGCCCGTGCATCACTCGCCTCTCATCGGCTTATCGGTTGGATTTACTGGGACCCAGACGCCATCGCTCGGTTCACTGCGCTCGGAGTTCCAAACGGCATTGGTTATTACGTCACCAGCAGGGCAGCTCCTTTGGCTGCAGCTGGCAACAATGCCGTGACCGCAGCGTTTTATACCATTCGCGCCGAATTCATAAACCTCAGCCTCGACATTGCCCGTCAACACACAACATTCGAAGAT
>CAZNBF010000026.1:10535-13136 GCA_964571325.1 uncultured Acidimicrobium sp. | reverse complement strand
TGAATTTCTTTGCGGCCAAACGGTGCCATTGAAAGATCGGCAACGCGCCAGTCACGACGTTGTGCGAATGAGGACATAGAGGTCTCCTTAGTAGGTAGTGAACATCTATGGGCAGGGGCCTGCTGGCTCCGAGTCGAGACAGCCCATCTAGAGCCGCCAGCATAGACCAACTAAGAGAAGGTAGGTGCGATTTTCTCGTCGTGGATGCGCTGTTGCAAGAGTGCTTGCTCATCGGCGCTGGCTGCCACCGCTTCGTCGATCAGCATGACTGGTATTCCGTCGCGCACAAGGTACTTCCGTGCGAGGCGAGGGTTGTACAAAAACCCGTCTGCCGAGAAGTAGTACAGGGCGCCCTTGTCTTGTGGACAGGCCAGTATTTCGAGCAGTTTCGCATCTAAAGACATAGTCACAAACTACTTCCCTATCCCGCCGTGATCGTGGCGAGCAGAGCCATTACTTGCGTGTCGCATTCGTCACGCGTTGCGGCCTCAAGGTTGAGGCGCAGCAATGGCTCGGTGTTCGATGGGCGAACATTGAACCACCAAGAGCCACAGTCAACCGTAAGGCCGTCGAGGTGATCCTGGTCGAACGCCGAATAGTCTTTCGCGATCTGGTCGATCACTTTGCCGATGTCGGCAACCGTGGTGTTGATTTCTCCACTGGAGGCATAGCGCTCGAGAGGCTTACGCAATTCGGAAAGCGACTTGCCACTCGTGCACATTTCGCCCAAAACACCCATCGTCGCGATGAGGCCACTGTCTGCTCGATAGTTGTCGGCGAAGTAATAGTGACCAGAGTGCTCACCCGCAAAGACGGCGCCAGTCTCGGCCATGATTTGCTTCATGTAACTGTGACCATTCTTTGTTCTGATTGCGGTGCCGCCAAGTTCGCTGATTACTTCAGGCACTGCGCGCGAACAAATGAGGTTGTACAAAATAGTTGCGCCAGGATTTAGTCGTAAAAATCGTGATGCGAGCAACGCCGTCGTGGTGCTACCCGACATGCCCTTGCCTAATTCATCGACAACGAATACTCGGTCTGCGTCGCCGTCAAATGCCAGCCCTACGTCGAAACCACCCGACAAGACTCGCGCCTGCAAGTCGCGCTGGTTTGCTGGCTGAAGTGGGTCGGCTGGGTGATTAGGAAACGTTCCATCCAATTCGCCGTACATCACTTCAAGTTCAAAGGCGCTCAACCGATCGAATATGGCGGGCACGACAAGACCGCCCATCCCATTAGCTGTATCGGCAACAATTTTGAGCGGCCGAAGCGTGTCGCCTGCAATAAACCGAACTACATGGTCGGCAAACTCGGACAACATATTGACGTGATCGAGTTTGCCTGCAGTTGCAGCCGGCGCAGGTTCGCGACCTGCCAGCACCTCTGCAGCAATTGCTTTCATTTCGCGCAAACCATTGTCGATACCAATTGAGCGAGCACCCGAGAGACAACACTTGATGCCGTTGTACTGTGCCGGATTGTGCGAGGCAGTAAACATTGCACCTGGCATGTCCAACTTGCCGGAGGCGTAGTAAAGCAAGTCGCTCGAGGCGAGCCCAAGATTGGTGACACTTACTCCGTGTGCGAGCAAACCACGCTGAAACGCATCGACTAATTCGGGCCCACTCGGACGCATATCGTGCGCAACAACAACGGCCGAGGAACCAGTGAACTTTGCAAACGAGACACCCAAGGCGTAAGCGGCTTGCGCGTCCAGTTGATCTGGCACGACGCCGCGAATGTCATACGCTTTTACGATTGCATCAAGATTGGCCACAACGAGTCAGGCTACTAATAAACGCGCTTCAAGTTGCGTCGATAAACGACGATCCAAGCAATTCCAGCAAAGGTAAGCAGGTAAGCAAATACGTCGCGCACCGACCAACCAAAGTTCATCGAAACTTCAGTCGAAGTTGGGATGACCACCATCAAGTTTGGCGCCACCCGGTATGGCCCCTCGGCGCCACTCACATTCCAGTTTGGAAAATAACTCACACGCACCAACACAGGTACGCCAACTTTGTCCACACTGAAGTTGATCGAATCCTGACCGATATCAACATTGCTCACCACGACCGGATCAAGTGCAACTTGCGCGATGGGCGCACTAGGCGCAACAACATCCACTCGCCTACTGGCAGCACCTGGTTCGCCATCTCGCTTTTCCATATCGACAACAGCTTCGACACGCTGCCAATCGTCGGGGCCGTCATCGGCAACAGGAGTAGTCCACAAATCAGGTTGCTGGAACCAGCTCGTTCCAACTTCGAGCCAACGCTCACGCGGATCGCTATCGGCAAGATCGACAACCACCGGCTGCACAGCCAACGGCACAACAACTTCGCTCTGCGCAACTCGATACACCACCCACGGGCCAGAACGGGCAACTTCGGTCAGCGCCTCTTGCTCCGATGCGGATGCAATCGCCTCTGGTGTGAAACCCATGAAGTACTTAACGCCAAGCTCCTGTAGATAACGAACGCCCTTGACTGCGTCATTGTTGTCGTAGCGCAATTCGCGTACAGGATTGCTGCTTTGTTTAGACATTGCTGCAGCAGTAATGAAGTGGTACGGGGTGGAGCCCGCCGCTTCGAAGAACAA
>CAZNBF010000026.1:0-10435 GCA_964571325.1 uncultured Acidimicrobium sp. | reverse complement strand
GTCAACAGAGCGAACACTGCAAGTACCGAGAAGTTAAAACCAAACTTGTCGCGCGCAGAAGGAATTTTTCTGGGTGCTCCCTCGTCAGATGGAACACTTGCCGTGTTTCCACGCACCATTTTCTCGAGCGTCAAGATACGACTGACAAAAACCAAGAATTCGAATACGCCAATTGCAAACAAGAAGTATCGAAGCAAATAGAAGAATGGGAGTATTCGCGGGTTCCACAACAACCCAATAATCGGAAGACTGTTTTGCGCAATAAAAACGCCTATCGCAAGCAGTATGCAGTACACGCCCATCCACGTGATAATTCGATTTCTCTTTCTGAAATGAACGAAGAAACCGATCACCGCAAATGCCGTGATCAAGATGTCCCAAACAATGTGCAATGGGAAAAACATCGCTACGAACGAATCAGTTGCACCACTTGGTCGTGGCTCGTACTTCATGTCGGTCATGTACGCGTGACTGCCAACAAAAGGCACGATCCAAAACGACGACAGCAGCGTGGCAAGCGTCAACACCTTGAGACCAAGCCCCAGCTGCTCGCGCTTGGCCCACACCACAAGCATGAGCGCTACGCCGCCAAAGACGAACAGTAAAACAATGCCGTGGCTCAGCGCCGAGAGCGCAACCAACACCGACGACGTGACGAAGTGTTTGCCCGTGTACAAACCTCGGGCGAAAAATGCGAATGCAAGCACCGCTAACGAAAGCGAAATGGAAAATGAAAACTCCCCCGCCATTGTTGAGGCAATGTTTCCGCCATAGATGGTGAAGCTTTCGTCATACAAAAAGATCGTGGCGCCAATCGCCATCAATTCAGGGAATGGATATGCGAGTCGGGCAAACCGACCAAATAGCCACGTGCAAAATGGCAACGTCAAGATGCCAAGGACGGCCACAATTTTGATCGCAATGCCGTATGGAAGCACCACATCGATCAGAACGATCAAGAGCGCCGGGATCACCATGTAAAAGCGATACACCGGCAAACCGGAATACCAATCCATGCTCCAGCCAGACAACTTGAACTGCGTCAGCAAATGGTCACGAAGAAACGCGGGGGCCCATACATGGGCACCCATATCCCCACCAGTAGGGGTGTTGTTCCTGAAAATCAATTCGGGTTGCATGGTGAGGAACAGCAAAATTGTTGCGCCGCCGACAGCGATGATCGCCGACAGTCGCTTCCAATATGCCGAATTCTCCTCGAAGCGTTGAGCAAAGCCCGCCCATCCGCCCAATGTTTTCGCTTCGGCCTCTATGCCGCTGTCACTCGGGAAAGTTAGGTCGTTACTCACGCGCAGTTGAGCCTAGGTCAGAAGCACCAGCAGGAGACCCGCGGCGTTAAATGACATATGGGTCACGATGGTAAATCCAGTTCGCTTCGTTCGACGGAATGCAAACCCAAGTATCAGCGCAAAGGCGAACAAACCGGGAAACTCAACTGGCGCCAAATGGACAACGGTGAAAAAAGCAGAGCACAAAAACACCGCTGCGATAGAACCGAAACTGCGCGCCATCGATTGCTGCAGTAAACCTCGATACACCAGTTCCTCAATTATCGGTGCACCAACGACGACAACAACGGCAAGGAGCAATAACCACGCGCCGTCTGCACCGTCGACGAGATTTTTTGCTCGTTGCGATACCTGTTCGGGATCAAAAGTTTCAGGGAATAGCTGCCGAAATGGCCACGTTGCCAAATTGACAATCACAAGTTGCGAAACAACACCAAGTGGAATTCCGATGAGATCCGACCATGCAAAGCGCAGCGAATAATCCGCGCGAAAATTGCCATGTCCCCTTGTTCGCGAGAGATACAGCAACACACAGAAAAAAGGAACCCACAGCGTTAATGCGGAGAGCCCGACGAACCATGTTGGGACATTGTCTGGGTCGGTTTGACCAGCTGCTGCAGAAAGCGATACGCCGAAGACAACAGCTGCCGCGTAGGCAATTAACCAGCCAATGAGCGCTGGAGGAAATGCAATTTGCTTTGCGTTTCTGTCAGACCCGACTACGTCGCTAGCTTGCGGCGCGGGCCAATCGTTGTTTGTCATCCAGCGAGGCGATTGGGAATGACCATTCGAAAGCGGTTACGGCGGTCTTCTAACCGCCAGCCACTTGGCACGGTCAGTCGCTTTCCATGCTGCTCACAGAGATCGTAAGCGTGCGGGTCGCGCTCCTCTGCCAAGTCGTCAATCCAAACCAAGGCTCGGCTGTATTGATACGTCAGGGTCAGACTTGACTCGTGCTTGCACGCCGTCTTGGAACACTTTCTTGCCACGACCAAACGCTAACCATTTCACCCGCGCCGTTGGTGGATTCACGACAGTGACGGACGCCGCCGAGCACGATGGGAACCGTGCAACTTCTGGCCGTAACATAAGCAACGTGAGCAAACTTCCACCACCACCCCCACCATCCGGAAAGCAACCCCCGCGACGAGGCGTTACTGGTCGAACGGGTAAAAACAATAAGAGCACTGCGCCTCAACCAGGCGCTCGCTCCTCAATGCCTCGCTGGGCAGTTTGGGCACTCATCGCCGTAGCAGCAGCGCTCATCGTTGGGCCGCAACTCTGGCCAACATCTACGGCCACAAAATTGACATACACCGAGTTCCTTGACGCAGTTGCCAAGGGCGAGGTGCAAAGCGTTGACATCAACAACCTCAGCAACACCATCAGTGGCAAGTTGGCTGACGGAACCGATTTCACCACAACGGGCGCAATTACGTTGTCCGATGCCGATGAACAACTGCTGAAACAAAAAGGAGTGGACTACGGCTTCTCCACGCCAACCGGCAACTTCTTCACCAACTTGATTCCCATCCTGTTGCCATTCTTTTTGATTATGGGCTTTTTCATCTGGATGCAACGTCGCGCCATGGGCCAAGCCGGCAACATCATGTCAATTGGTCGTAGCCGTGCGAAAAACTACAACGCTGACAACCCAAGCACCACTTTCGCCGACGTTGCCGGATACGAGGGCGTGAAACAAGAAATCAAAGAAGTCGTCGACTTTCTTCGAATGCCAGAACGCTTTAAAGAAATCGGCGCCAGGGTGCCAAAAGGAATATTGCTTGTAGGCCCTCCGGGTACCGGCAAGACACTGTTTGCTCGTGCGGTTGCTGGTGAAGCAGGCGTTGGCTTTATGTCGGTAACTGGTTCCGACTTCATGGAAATGTTTGTCGGTGTCGGTGCAAGCCGTGTTCGCGACCTGTTCCAACAGGCAGCGAAAATGGGGCGCGCAATCATCTTCATTGACGAAATCGATTCGATCGGTCGTAAGCGTGGTGCTGGGCTTGGCGGCGGACACGACGAGCGTGAACAGACACTCAATCAGTTGTTGGCAGAAATGGACGGCTTCGAAGCAACAGAAGGAATTGTTGTTCTTGCAGCAACCAACCGCCCCGATATTTTGGACGCCGCGCTTCTCCGACCAGGCCGCTTCGATCGTCAGATCATTGTTCCGCTGCCAGAGTCCGACGAGCGCCTTGCCATTCTGAAGGTGCACTCCACCGGCAAGCGCATGGGACAAGACGTCGATCTCGACACCATGGCCCGCGCAACACCAGGCATGAGTGGCGCCGACTTGGCCAACCTTGTTAACGAAGCAGCGCTGTTCGCGGTTCGCCGCGGTTCAACGCACATCGAGCGAATCGACTTTGAAAATGCGCGCGACCGAGTGGTTCTTGGCGCCCGTCGCGAAAGCCTTGTGCTCAATGCAGAAGAAAAGCGTGCCACCGCGTATCACGAAGGCGGCCACGCCGTGCTCGCCACTGTCTTGCCGCACAGCGATCCTCTTCACAAAGTGACCATCCTGCCTCGAGGCATGGCGCTCGGTGTTACCTGGTCGCTCCCTGAAGAGCGTCACACGTATTCACGCGAGTATTTCCAAGATGTCATCTGTAAAGCCATGGGTGGTCGTGTAGCCGAAATGATGGTTTTCGGAAACCTCAACAGTGGTGCCGCAAACGATCTCGAGCAGGCAACGGGCATCGCTCGAAGAATGGTTCGCGAATGGGGCATGAGCGAAGCAGTTGGCCCAATGGCCTTTGCTGGCCAGCAACAAGTCTTCCTCGGTGAAGATCTAATGACCAGCGGACGCGAATACTCCGACGAGATGGCCCGCACGATCGACAACGAAATTGGTCGCATCCTTCGCGAACAAGAAGAGCGTGCACGTGTAACGCTCGAGAAGCACCGCGCAGGTCTCGATCTCGTTGCTCAAGCGCTACTCGAGCAAGAAACTATCGATGCCGCACTCGTCTCTCGTTTGATTCAGCAAGGCCTCGGCGAACCTTCTCGCCAAACCACACCAAACAATTAGTGGCAGTGTTCGTCGGCGGTCTTTTGAGCTAGACCGTCACGCGCACGGGCAAGTGCAGCCCATAAATCGGTTGCGCTGACTGGGCCAAGAAAACTTGCGTGCACCACACCCTGCGAATCGACCATGAGCACAGCAGGGACAGCGTCAATTGAATACTTTTCGTGCACAGCACGCTGTTCAGTGAATTCGGCGATGTGTACTGCAACCGATTTCGTTTCAAGCACCGAAACCTTCCGCTGAATGTCGGCACACGTATTGCACGTGGCAGACGTAAATGCAACGACAAGCCACTCGTGACCGGGGTTGACGAAATCGTTTCGATCAACCTGCATCGGCAGCGACGAGCCTCCCCCAGTTGGTGCCTGCGGCGCGCGGCGACGCATGATCAAACTTGTGACTACAGCAACAACGAGAACTGCACCAACAATGATGAAACGAATCATTTGCCAACATCCGGCGAAGGAAGATGCGGAAGCGCAAGCACCGCTGCCCGACCGACGAGGTCGTTACCCCTCGACAACAGTCGCTGAACAACTACCTGCACTGTGGACTGAATCACTATTTCGGACTGCGGCAACCCTGCCGGAACAGCGACGACAACAACGCCGCTTGCGGGAACTGGAATGGACTCCAAACCACTCAGCGCAACCGTGCCTGCCGGACCAACTTGCGACACGGTCACAAACCCTTCGACGGGAGTTGCATTAAGAACGACTAGCGAATCAACCAAACCTGCAGAGACGCCACTTGGTGCACTCCAAACCGTAGATGCAGCACCTGTCGGTGCGCCCAGCAAGACAGAAGTACCGACGCTGTTGCCAACACGACGATTGACGACTTGCTCAACCACAACCCCGCCTCCATCGACGAGGTCGTTTGTAGAAATCACAATTCCGTAATAGCCCGATGGCAGACCAGGAATGTTGGCTGTATTCAGCACCGTCACACGACCAGCAGGCGCAGTGACTACCGCTGGCTCAAGACTATTTGCCGAGTCGGATCCGTTGACAAAGACAACGCTCAGCGAACGGTCGATCTTCGTTGGGTTGTAGATAACGAGTTGTTCGCTGTTCCCTTCAATCTTCTCACCATCAGGAAACGACCACTGAGTACTGAGAGCAGAAGCACCCAAGCTCATCGAGTAGCCCAGACGTCCCTGACCCAAGTAGTGCTGCGAACGACCGGCAATCAACATGCCGGACGAAGCGCGCACCGAGACAGCTAAGACAGGTTCGTTTCGAGCACCCTGCTCATCCATCGACAACGTGATCACCGACTGCGGCGGAATGACGAAGCCCTGCAAGTTTGCAGGAGTGCGTTCGGTTTCGCTTGTAACAAATGAAATGTCAACAACGGTCGCATCACTAAACGGATTCGTCAGCACGATCTGTTCAATGCTGTCTGCGCCGGTGAAACCATCGGCGAAATACCACTCGGCAGACGGCCGGTTTGCACACAATGTCACGACAGATCCCGCCGGATGTCCAATCAGTTGTTCGACCGTGCCGACAGACCCAAGAATTTCTACAAGGGCACTGACAAACGTTGAGGAGATTCCGCCGCGCGCATCGACAAAGGTTTTGGATCGTGCCGGAACCGAAACAGAGCTTGACACTGGGGCTTGCCCGCTACCCAGCAATGTCACCGTCGCAGATATTTCTGCATCAGATGGATTGGCAATGGCGATAGCCGAGTTAATGCCGTCATCGTTTCCTGGCACGCCCGGGCAGAACCAACTTGTCGCCAGCATGTCGGCCGAAGATACGGAAGGCATGGCCACCTCTTGCGTTGTCTCCTCCACTTCGCCAATCGGTTCAACCGTCGACCGACCGTCAACAAAAAT
The DNA here is from genome assembly GCA_964571325.1 of uncultured Acidimicrobium sp. Classification (GTDB taxonomy): domain Bacteria; phylum Actinomycetota; class Acidimicrobiia; order Acidimicrobiales; family Ilumatobacteraceae; genus UBA3006. Next base: position 4,251 of record CAZNBF010000026.1, on the reverse strand, counting down.
CAAAGCGAGTACTGCAGATACGGAGGCAGCCAACAGAATCAATTGACGCAAGGTCATGTGCGACACCCAAGACGGTCGTTTGCGTGTCACTTTTGTTCCTCTGTTTCCTCATGGAAAACGATCTCGCCTAACCGAGTAGAAGCAATTCGGCGCTTAAATCTTCCCAAGTCAAACAATGCAATAACTACGACCGCCCACAACAGCGCCTGAAACGCAACCAATACGAAGTGCAGAAACGGCGTGTCAAACGTAAGGCGTGCAACACCTTCAATTGGTAAATCAAAAGCCGAGGTGCCACCGAATGCAACGCGTGCTTTAACTTTGACTCCCTGAATATCTAACGCGAGACCATCATCAAATGGCACCGCTGCGTGAACCGTGCCGACACCGATCAGCGAAGGAACACTTTCGACATCTCCACTTCGGGCCAACGGGGAGACGCTTGTCAGTTGGCTTGAGAGCAGCACTTCCGAACCAGCCTGTTGGCTGACGAGCGAAGTGTTTTCATCGACCACAGCCAACGATGGAATATACGCAACGTTTTCGAATATCACCAGATCGTTCGCTGTGTACACCCTGCGAAAATCAAGTTGCGCAGACAAGCTTGCAAGCAATCCATCGGGTGCAGGCAACGGCCGCTCTACCGTTGATGCCCCTCCATCGACAATTGGCACAACGATGTATCGAATAGCCAACGGCGCAAGCAGCCTGCCTGCTCGCACCGTCTGATCGGAGATAACTGCATTAAATGCGGAACCAACTGAATCATCAAGCGAGCTTGAGATTGGCATCCAATGGTCGCGGAGCGTCAACTCGCCGTCATCGGACACCGCAAATGCAATTGCGTCATTGATCGTTTTCCCTGCCATTGGTAGCACTTCGCTTCGCCCAACAAATACGACGTTGTAATCACCGCTTGCTGGATTCGTGGGTAGTTGCGTGAGCAACTGCGCCAACGTTGTCTCAGGTTGACCCCATCTGCCATCAACTACTCCAGTAATTGCTGGCACCATTCCAACCGACGCCGCAACAAGCGAAAGTGCGCCGAGCGACTTCCACAAACCGTTCGGTTGTATCGCGGTTTCATCAAACATAATGTTTGCCAACGTCGCGGCACCGAGTGCCAAGCCGCATGCAACGATTGAAAGCATCAAACCGGTTTCTGGAAGGGACAGGTTGATTGTCCCCGAATCGTCAAGTATGAGCACTGCGCCAGTGAGTACCACCATCAACAGCGCTCGAGTGGACCACACCACCATTTGCGCACGTGCAACCACGATTGAAATGAACGTTGGCGCATAAAGACCTAATGCAAGAGCGCCGATCGCCCATAGCCCACCATCGAGTCGGGACAGATTCAACATTCCAACCTGCTCGGCGGCTCCTGGATGCCGACCAATAACTTTGTTTAACCAATCAGCGACAAAGAACTCGCCAGACCATGGCGAATGCAACACAAACGCCCCGACTACACCGACCAGCACGAGCCGAAGAACTCCAATGGCAGATGACGCGGCAACGCGACTAATGGCGTCTGAGATGACCCACACAACGCCCAGCCAAATAATGACCAACGCAAAAGCCGGCGTAAACGATGTAACGACTGCGGTGAGCAATACCGCACCTGCGAGCAGCTTTGTAAGCGCCGCGCCGGAAGGGCGCGCGCCGACTTTGACAAACATTCGAATCATCCACGGCAATGCCGCATAAGACAGTAAGACGCCCCACCGCCCGCCCTCAATTGCCACATACGGCAACGGAGCAGCCGCGTAGGTTGCCATGCCAATCGCGCGAGCGCGAACGGTAAAGAATCCTTTCGCAATACTCCACATTCCCCAACAGCCCACCAACAATGCGCCGATAACGGAATATGTCTGCAGTGCACCCAGTCGACCAAGAAAACCAATTCCTGCCAGGGCCAACAATGCAACGCCAGTTGGGTTTGCACCCGCGTGACCAAAACCAGCCTGCCACCATCCGCTCAGGTACGAAGACAACAACGCCGAAGGCGATTCGGTTACGCCACGAAGAGGAAGAAACTCGCCAACCGGCGCAACACCACTGGCGATCAAACCACGACTGCCGAGAATAATGAGCGCCACCGTCGCCAGAATGCCAACCACGACACCCTTCGTGTTGGACGTTTCACCATCGCGCTCGAGAGCAAGTGGATTTTGCGTAAATCGCATTCTGCGCTTTCGGATGAACGAAGCAAGCCGCGCACTACCCCGAATTTGCAATTCGTGAATTTCGCGAGGAGCAATGCGGCGATATGGACGAACCTGCGCGCGCCGCCGAATGATGTACGGGACATCGACAACCACTGCAAGTGCAGCCCGCATCGAGATCAATGCATTACGGAGCCCACCGCCAAAAACACTGACAACAGTTTGAATGAGTGTGGCAAGAAGCAACTGCACAAGCACAAATGGCAATTGAAATCTGCCGGACAGCGTGGCGATCGTTCGCACGCGATGCCGTGCTTCAAGCGCTGCACGTGAAGGCTCGTTTGTTCGGCTATCGAAACTGTTGAGGTGACGCGCTTTCGCCGCAGGAACGATGACGACACGCGCGCCGCTGAGATGAACACGCCAACATAAGTCAATGTCTTCACCGAAGAATCGAATATCAGGAGCAAACCCGCCAATTTCTCGAAACAAGTCGGCGCGCACAAGCAAGCACGCCGAATGAAGTGCAAACACGTCGCGAACCGCATCGTGTTGCTCTTGATCTTTTTCACCCACATCCGCAATCGAACTGACCTCACCAATTCGGTCGACACCAAAGCCCACGCTTTGCACAATGGTCGGGTCGTCCCACATCACCAACTTGGGGCCAACGATGCCGGCATTGGATCGAAACATCTCCTCCATCAACCTGCTCACGGCGTTCGGCTCCAAGGCCACGTCATCGTGAAGCAAACAAAAGAACCCTCCATCGCCCTCAACAAGACGACCAATCTCGTTCATCAACGGCCCGTACCCCGGGTTTCCGTCCACCGTCCGCACGATTGCATCGGGCAAGTGCTGGCGAATCTCGGCGGTCACTTCCGAGCCGGAGGTGACGAAAAACAGCGTCTGCAGGTTGGGGTAATCCTGTTGCGCCAGGGCCTGCAACGACTCTCCAAACCAAGCACCGGGCTCGTGCACGACCACTGCCGCCACAACCGGCGGAGCAACCTGGGTCGCGGCCGACCCGCGCGAAGCTGTTGGGTTAATGGCCACGGATACAGGCTAGTTCCGCGATTTTCCGCCAAACTATCAAGTGCTTGCTAAAGTTAGCAGTGCAAGGTACACTTGCTAGCACCCCATCACTACCGACGAAAGCAGCATCTCATGCCATCGATCAAGCTTCCAACCATTCACCGCATTGATCTCACCAAGTTTCAAGTTCCACAAGTCAACTTGCCGAGCTTCCCCCTTCCCCAAATCCCAGCCGACAAAGTGGTTCAGTCAGCAAAAGACTTCGCATACACCACCATCGGCTTCGGTGTACTTGCCTTCCAAAAGTCGCAAGTTCGCCGCCGTGAACTTACCGAAATGATCCAGGCACAAGTACCTCGCGTCACCGAGCAGGCCATCGCACAAGCAGAATCAGCGGTTTCCCAAGTAATGACCCTTGTCAATGCTCGTCGCACTAATGCAACGGCGCCATCGGAAGTTAAGGACGGTTCCAGCACCAAGTAGCCTTCGGTTGCTTGAGTACTGCACCCCTTTCTGACAATCCGACGCCACAGGCGTCAAAAATTGCACTGCCCGAAGGCACCGTCACGGTTGGCATCGGCCTGTTCATTGCCGGCATCTCTGCCTATATCTTTTTCAAGATTGGGCAGCAAGCTCTTGGACAAGACGGCTTCAAACCAATTGTCGCGATGTGGTTTATTGCGTTTGCTCTGGCCCCCGGATTCTTCCTGCCCATCGAACAGGAAGTTAGTAGGGCAATTGCGCATCGTCGAGCGCTCGGCCAGGGCGGCCTCCCAGTTATCAAACGGATTGCACCACTCGCCATAATCATTTTGCTCACCCTTGTGGTGGTCATCGCCGTCTTTTCTTCAAGCATCAGCGCGAACATGTTCGAGGGTTACGGAATTGTCACCTTCTGCCTTGTACTGACACTGGTCTCCTATGCGCCAATGCACCTCGCGCGCGGCATCTGTTCTGGCACAGGAAGATTTGGGGCGTACGGGATCATCATCGGTGCCGACGGTGCTGTTCGCGTAATTGGTTGCGCTGTGCTTTGGCTTGCAGGAGT
>CAZNBF010000025.1:11908-13601 GCA_964571325.1 uncultured Acidimicrobium sp. | reverse complement strand
ACATCTTCATTCAGCAGCATGAGCCACAAATGAGCCTGATACACGCCCACGTCCAGCAGTGCGCCGCCACCAAGAGAGGGGTCGAGCCGATAGTTGTCCGTTAAGTCACCTTGAAATGTAAAGGCTGACGAAATACCAGTTACTTCGCCTAGTTCCCCACTCTTCACGATTTGTGCCATGCGTTGCATGCGCGGTTGCCAGCGTGTCCACACCGCTTCCACAACCAAACGGTTATTTCGTGTTGCGGCATCGAGCATGGTGCCAACTTCACTCGCGTTCATTGCCAGAGGTTTTTCACACAACACATGTTTCCCGGCGTTCAGTGCTGCAAGTACCCATTCTTTGTGCTGGGCATTTGTCAGGCTGATGTACACCGCATCCACCGATGGGTCATCAATTAAGTCCTGATACGAACGATGAACGACTTGGGGTTCGAGCGTTGCCGAACGATCTTGATCGCGACTGGCTACCGCATACAGCGAAGCATTCGGTGTTGCGTGAACCGCGGGGGCCATTGCCCTGCTGGCTACGTAGCCAGCACCAATGAAGCCCCAGCGAACAGTCACTAGTTTTTGAGGCTAAGCGAAACAGGAGTGGCATTGCTTACAGCAGATCGCTCTGCGGCTTCCATGATCGCTACAACATTGCGCGATTGCAAAGCCTGCACACTCATTGGAACTTGATTGTGGAGAAAATCAACAAGCGAAGCATGAAACGCATACGGCTGCACAACGTCGAGATCAATTGTCGAAACGCTTCCATCGCTTGAATGCAACGTGAGAATTGCTGGAAGATCGGCAACAGCGGGTTCGGCCGCCGGGTCCCAATCGCCGACAATCGCTCCCTTCGTGCCCAAGACATAAAACTTTGGCTTACGCGCAGCGGCCAAGTCGGAGTTCACGAATGTGGCCTGCACGCCAGAATCAAACGTGATGGTGACTTGGGCATGGTCTGCATTAGTTGCATGCATCCACACACGCTTATGGTTTTGCCCGCTGACGTGCGAAACGGAGTCGGGAATGACAGCAAGAATCTGATCGATGAAATGGCTGCCCCAGTCGAAAATGGCGCCGCCAGATACTTCGGCATTCGAATGCCAATATGTGCACGGCTGGCTATACCCACCGACAAAGCAGTCGTACTGAAACACATCGCCAATTAGGCCCTCGCGAATGATGCGCGACATGGTGACAAAGTCGGCATCAAAACGACGGTTCTGATACACCACGAGAAGCAAACCTTTAGCTGCTGCAAGCGCCATCAATTCGTCGCACTCTTCTGCGCGTAGAGCCATCGGCTTTTCAAGCACTACATGAATGTTGCGTTGCAACGCTTCCTTTGCCCACGCGTAGTGGCTATTGGGTGGCGTAGAAATAACAACAAGGTCGAGGGTGCCCGAGTCGAGCATCGTTAATGCATCCGAAAACGATGCAACGTCTGGGGCCAATTCTTTTGCTGCAACGATGCGGTCGGGGTTGGTGTCGCACACTGCAGTCAATTCGAGCCCGTTAGTGGCCTGAACGGCAAGGTTGTGCTCGTGCCCGATGGCGCCGTATGCCAAAAGGCCAATGCGGATACTTTTCGACACATTGGCTTTTGACATAAGGGCAAATTCTACGCTTTCGCCTCTTGTACTTGCCCAACGCATCGCACAATCTCTGTAGGAGGGGTGTATTCCGTCGAAAAAACTGCT
>CAZNBF010000025.1:0-11808 GCA_964571325.1 uncultured Acidimicrobium sp. | reverse complement strand
CCCAACGCATCGCACAATCTCTGTAGGAGGGGTGTATTCCGTCGAAAAAACTGCTCATTTGTGCAACAAACTTCGTCGAAACAATTGACCCGGCCGTCATGCGCCCGGGTCGGTTCGATTTGTTGATTGGAATTGGGCCGCCAGATCAAACAGCCCTCACTGCGTTGTGGGAACGTGCCCTTGCAACAATGACTACCGAAAGCGGCGTCGACGCAGCAAAGCTTGCGTCGAAATGCCACGGCTTCACACCCGGCGATGTCGACTTGGCCGCGCAACGGGCCGCCGCCGAGGCATTCGCCCGAGCCAGGGCAACCGGAAAGGCTGCGGTCGTCACTAATGAAGATCTCACCGCTGCCACTAACCGCACGAAGGCATCAATCACGCCCGAGATGCTGAGCGCCTATCAGGCTGAAGTCTCAATGTTTGAGCGAGTGTAGAACAGGCTCAAATTCAGGCTCTCCTGCAACAATAGGTAAATGACCGAACAAGTCGACGTAGCAATTGTCGGTGCTGGTTTTGGTGGCATGTACATGTTGTATCGCGCACGCGAAGCAGGAATGAGTGCCGTCGCTTTTGAGCGCGGCAGCGACGTTGGCGGAACGTGGTTTTGGAATCGGTACCCGGGCGCACGTTGCGACGTGCCAAGCATGGAGTATTCGTACCAGTTCTCGGATGAATTGCAGCAGGAATGGGAATGGTCCGAGAAGTACGCAACCCAGCCCGAAATACTTCGTTACGCGCAACACGTGGCCGAACGGTTTGATCTGAAGCGCGACATTCGCTTTCAGACGTCGGTGGTTTCACTGCACTTCGACGAGGCAGACAACTCGTGGTTGGTAACGCCGTCTCAGGGCCAGCAAGTTCGCGCTCGGTTTGTTGTTACGGCAATGGGTTGCCTCTCTTCTGCCAACAAACCACGATTTACAAACGACGACCAATTTCGCGGCGAGGTCTATCACACGGGCGAATGGCCAACTAGTGGTGTCAACTTTGCCGGCAAACGTGTTGCAGTAATTGGAACGGGTTCGTCGGGCATTCAGGCCATCCCACTTATTGCACAGGAAGCCATGCATCTTTCGGTGTTCCAACGAACACCCGCGTACACCATTCCTGCGCACAACTCCCCTAACACGCCCGAGTATGTGCGCTCGATCAAATCCAACTATGCCGAATTTCGTGCCAAGAACAAGACGACTCGAGCAGCGCTTGGTGGCGACACACCCACTGGCACTCGCGGAGCAATCGAGGTGTCGGACGAAGAACTAAATGAAACATTGGAAGCACGCTGGGCCAAGGGTGGTTTGCTGTTCCTAGGTGGCTTCAACGATGCAATGGTGAACGCTGCGTCAAACGAGCGCATTGCTCAGTGGGTCCGCAACAAAATTGCATCGATTGTTACCAACCCACAAGTTGCTGCGCGGCTGCAACCTCACACCGTGATCGGATGCAAACGACTTGTGGTGGATACGGGATATTACGACACCTTCAACAGGAACAATGTCGAACTTGTCGACCTTGACCAAGCCGGCATCGAGCGATTTACGGAAAATGGATTGGTTGCCAATGGCGTCGAATACGAAGCCGATGTGATCGTGCTTGCAACTGGTTTTGATGCGATGACCGGCTCGCTATTGAAAGTAGATATACGAGGAAAAGGCGGCCGAAGCCTGGCCGATACATGGAGCGCTGGCCCAGTCAATTACCTCGGTCTTGCTGTTCACGGCTTCCCCAATCTGTTCACCATTACGGGCCCTGGCAGCCCCTCGGTTCTCACCAACATGATTGTCTCAATTGAGCACCACGTGGAGTGGATTACCCGTTGCATGCAGCACGTTGTTGCGAGCAACGCGCAAACCATTGAGACCACTCAGCAAGCGCAAGATGCTTGGGTTACCCATGTCAACGCAGTGGCCGACATGACGCTGTTCCCAAGCTGCAACTCCTGGTACTTGGGTGCCAACGTGCCAGGAAAGCCACGGGTGTTTATGCCACTGCCCGGTTTCCCCGATTACGCGCAGCGCTGTAGCGACGTGGAAAGCAACGACTATCGCGGGTTCGAACTAACGCGCTAGTTATTGCTGGTTGTTTGCAGCTTCGTCTTCGGCAATCTGCTTACGAACGTCTTCCATATCAACATTGCGAATTGCATCAATCAGTTGGTCGAACGATGCGGCAGGAAGTGCGCCCGGCTGCGAGAACAACAGAACACCATCGCGAAAGGCCATGATGGTGGGGATCGACTGAATGCCGAGCGAGCCACCCAACTGCTGCTCTGCTTCGGTGTCTACCTTTGCAAAGCGAATGTCTGGGTTTGCATCTGACGCCTTCTCAAAAATTGGGCCAAACATTTTGCATGGCCCACACCACTCTGCCCAGAAGTCGACGAACGTAATTCCGTCGCCCATCACGGTCTGTTCGAATGTGTCGAGTGTGAGATTGATGGTGGCCATGATGTTCTCCTGTCAGTAATTCGTTTGTTTCAACTTATCTAGCCGTTGACAATTGCAAAACCAGTTGCATCGGCCGCTTCCTCAAGGGATCCGAGGTCGGCTATCTGGGTGAAGCCGTTTTCTTTCATCAGGTCTACTGCTATTGCCGAACGGCGACCACTTCGGCAGTACACCACATAATTGGCATTTGGGTCGAGGCTTGGAAGTGCCTGTTCGAGCGTGCCGTCTTCCACGTTGTAGTTCACTGCCCCGTCTAGATGTCCGGCAGCAAACTCGTCGGTTGCGCGAACGTCAATAACGATCGCAGTTGAGTAGTCCATAGTTACCGCCTCTTGGTTGTTTCCGCAGGATGAAAGCAGTGCAATGGCGCCGACGCATGCCACGGCTGCCATTGACATAATCGTTTTTCTCACCGTTTACCGTCCCAGCAGTGTTTTGAAGAAACCCGACTTGGAGGTGCTGGTTGAACCGGACTCGCGGCAGGCACACCGCTGACTCTTGGGAAGATGGCCGAGCGTTTCTTCGATGTGTGCCCCACATCCTGCCCAGTCTGCTTTTCCGCACTTTTTACATGTTGTTTGTCTGCACATACCCCCTAGGGTATCAGCATTTGCAGATCATTGCAAGTCGGGTTTAATCCTCGGACAGCCCGGGCGTTAACCGCAGGCCATCAATCAATTCCTCTAGTTCGGCACTCGTCAGATTGGCTTCGGGGTGCCGTCCAAATCGGGTGTAATAAGCAGGCGGCATCGAACCTTCTTCAATTGTCTCAATCGTCTCGTCCGCGTCTCCTTGACGTTGGTCAAATTCGGAATAGTTGACCTTTTCCCTACCTTCAACAATGTGTGCCTCGACCACCCATGAGATTGGAGCCACGCTGGCATAGGACGGATACTCCACTTCATTGGAATGACAACCGAAACATGCCCGCACCATCAGTTCACGCGTGCGAGGCGACGACCACTGAGGCTCACCCGTGATGGGCGGATTGCTGTGCGCCCGGCCATATGGAACCGCCTGAATCGCTATCAGCATCACAAGAATCGATGCGCAAAGAACAAGCAGAAAACGCGCATCGGTGAGCTTGTTGCTCCCGCCACGAATTGAACGCCCTACATCCACAAGCGTTGGGATGGCAACGATGCCGACTATCAGTACGTAACCAAAAGGTGGCAATCCAATGAGCAGACCAAAGATCACAAACACGATGCTCAATACACCAACAACGATTAACGAGATTTTGAGCGACTTGGCACTATCAACTAGGTGACGAAGGTTCATACATTCACCTTATGCCTCACTGCAACTCATGGTTACGTTTGCTGCGTAGTCTGTAGATATGAAGATTCTTGTGATTACCGCACACCCAGACGATGTTGACTTTGGTGCTGGTGGCACAGTTGCCACTTGGGTCGCAGAAGGAAACGACGTGGAGTACTGCCTTGTTACCGACGGGCAAGCGGGCGGCTCCGACAACACCGTGACACGCGAAGAAGTTGCTGCATTACGCAGACGCGAACAAACTGCCGCAGCCAACATGCTTGGTGTCACAAAGCTGCATTGGCTGGGTTTCCCCGATGGAGCCGTCGTTGCCGACCTCAATCTGCGCCGCGAGATAAGCGCAGTTATCCGCAAAGTGAAGCCTGATCGTGTGCTTACCCAATCGTCTGAACGAAACTACAACCGCATATATGCCAGCCACCCCGATCATCTTGCAACCGGCGAAGCAGCGCTGTGCGCCGTTTACCCAGATGCTCGCAACGAGTTTGCATTCCCCGAATTATTGAGCGAACGTGGTCTTGAGCCGCATGCCGTGCCAGAAACTTGGATCATGGCCGGGCCAAACCCAAAACACTTCGTGGACACCACCGACGTGCTGGACAAAAAGATTGCCGCACTTCTTTGCCACGCAAGCCAACACACAGACCCCGAAGGGCTACCCGAACGAATGCGTGGTTGGGGGCAAATGATTGCTGAAGCCGGCGGCTTGCCAAAGGGCCGCACCGCCGAAGCGTTTCTTGTTGTTGATACGAAGTAAACGAGTGCCGACTACGGCGTAACGACAGTGGTGACCGCGGCCGGGTCGAGCGTAGTTTCCGTTGTGGGAATGGTTGTTTCCACTGGAATGGTTTCGGGTGGAAGCGTTGATTCGGGTGCAGGCGCCTGCGTGGTGGTGGTTACAAAGACCCAACTGACATCCGGATATGGGATTGAGGACTGATCGTTCTCCGGTTGTGGTTGGCCAAGCCAAAAAACAAACGACACTAAAAAGATTGCAATGGAAACAAGCGTGCTGTTACGAGGGCGGCGCCACTTAAACATCAGTTACCTAACCCATCTTTAGCGACGACATAGGTGTCGCGAAGCTCTGCCGCAATGCGACGGCGCAATTCGCGTTCTACCTTCCACTGTTGAACAGGCAACGATCGGCCCGCAACACGAACTTCAACGTTTTCGGTACCAAGTTCGTCAACACCCGTAACGCTTGGTGTTTCGATCAGCATGGGAGCGAAACTCGGATCCTTTGCCATCGCCACGCACACCGCATCAATCTTGTCGATTGCAGCTTCTATGTCACTTTCACGCGGCAGTGGAACGGAAACAAGCACGCGTGACCAGTCGCGAGACATGTTTACGTTGTGACGCAACACACCATTGGCGATGCTGACCAAGTCGCCATCGAATGTGCGAATTTTGGTTACACGCAGCGTTACTTCTTCAACACGACCCTCTACCCAACCCAAAACACCAAGTGGGCCCAGGCGAACAATGTCGCCAACACCAAATTGGCGCTCGGCAATGATGTACAAGCCAGCAATGACGTCGCCCACCATCTGTTGTGCGCCAAAACCCAAACCGGCACCGGCAATTGAACCGAGGAACACCAATGCAGAAGAAGGCAAATTGAGCCTGAGCAGAACGGTGGTGATCGCTACAGCAATAATGCAGAAGTTGATGCCCCATCGCAACGCACCAAGCACCGCCGCGCGGTGTGCGCCAGTGGTGAGCACCGAGAGGTCGTCGCGCTCTCCCGCTTGAGACTTCACTTGCAGAATCTGTTGCTCGGCAATGAACGCCGTGAGGCGCATAAGCACATGGGCACCCGAAATCGTCATGATGATGGCCACCAGATCGGTGCGTAGCCACGACTCGATCGTGTCTCTGCCTGTAGTGGCAGCGAGCATGGCTATTGAAAACATCGTCATAAGACTACGAGAAATGGTGGGTTCGACCGTGTCACTGCAAGGCTGTTGGCACAGCCACCTGCCTAACCTTTACGACGCTTGATGATGGTGAATGCAAACCGCACGACAAGCAACAAAATACCCGCGATCACTAGGTACTGAAAGATGCTGATGTAGTCGGCGACGGCATCCCAGTTGTTGCCCAGAATTGCACCCGCGCCAATCAACACGATGTTCCAGACAGCGCTGCCAACAAATGTGTAAACAACAAACGGGACGATCTTCATGCGGCGAAAGCCGGCAGGGATCGAAACGATCGATCGAATGAGTGGCACGCACCGGCCTGCAAGCACCGCAGCCGTGGAGCGTCGATCGAACCAGGCCTCGGCTTTGGTTAAGTCCGATTCCTTAACGCCGAACCACTTGCCATATCGCACAACGAAATGGCGTAAGCGCTCTGGTCCGATTGCTGCAGCGATGTAATACAACACAAGTGCGCCGATGACCGAACCAATTGTTGCGGCAAGAATCATGACGTAGACCGAAGCGTCGCCGCGTTGTGCGACGAAGCCGGCAAACGGCAGCACGATTTCGGATGGGATTGGAGGAAATACATTCTCGATAATGACGAGAAGAGCTACGCCCCAGTAACCCAATTGCTCAATAACGTCCTGCACCCACGTTGCAAGACCGCTCAACATGCTGGGTTGCTACTAACTACGGCTGAGTTCTTTGCGGCTCTTGAACTTTGAGGCGCGGTAGTCCTTGTTCATGAGCGCAATGACGTCGATAGAGATTTCCTTCGGGCATGCTGCCGAACATTCGCCGTGATTGGTGCACGAACCAAAGTGCTCGTCCATTGTTTCCACCATTGCTTCCGTTCGCTTGTAACGCTCGGCTTGCCCCTGCGGCAAACGATTGAGGTGGGCAATTTTTGCACCGGTAAACAAGCTTGCGGCGCCGTTAGGGCACGCAGCAACGCACGCGCCACAACCAATGCACTGCGCCGAGTCCATTGCAGCATCGGATACTGGTTTCGGAATAGGGATCAGGTTTCCATCAGGTGCACCACCGGTAACGGCGGTAATGAAACCACCCGATTCGATAATGCGGTCAAGCGGTGAACGATCGACCATGAGGTCTTTGATGATTGGGAAAGCAGTTGCTCGCCATGGCTCAACAACGATGGTGTCATCACTCTTGAACGACCGCATGTGCAGCTGGCAGGTGGTGGTTGCACGCTGTGGGCCGTGGGCAACGCCGTTGATCATCAACGAGCATGTTCCGCAAATACCCTCGCGACAGTCGTGATCGAAGACCACTGCTTCTTTGTTGTCGGAGATGAGGCGCTCGTTCAACACGTCGAGCAACTCGAGGAACGATGCCTCGTCGCTGATTTCGTCGACGTTGTAAGTCTCGAAGTGGCCCGAGTCGGTTGGGCCGCTTTGGCGCCACACCTTGAGGGTGAGATTTTTGAGATGGCTCACTTGTAGCTCCTTGTTGCAAGATGTGCGGTTTCGAACACGAGTTCTTCAACGTTGCGCTTCGATTTCATTGGGTCGCCCGTCCACTCGAATGCAGCAACGTGACAGTAATTCTCGTCATCACGCTGAGCCTCGCCTTCAGGGGTTTGGTACTCGGAACGGAAGTGGGCTCCGCAGCTTTCTTCACGGGAAAGAGCGTCTTGGCACATAGCCATGCCCAACTGGAAGAAGTCGTCGACTCGGCCAGCCTTCTCCAACGTTTGGTTCATCGACTCGCCCGTGCCAGTTACGCGAAGATCCTTTTTGAATTCGTCGTACAGGGCTGGCAAATCAGTGAGTGCTTCGTTGAGGCCTTCGCGTGTTCGCTCCATGCCGCACTTGTCCCAAATGATTTTGCCCAATTCGCGGTGGAACCAATCTGGCGAACGTGTGCCTTTTGTGTTGATGTATCCGCTGAAGCGAGCCTTTGCTTCGTTCTCGGCTTCTTTGAACGCTGGGTGATCGATGCCTGGGATTGTTTTTCCAAGCAGCGATGCCAGTTGATTGCTGATGGTGTACGGCAACACGAAGTAGCCGTCGGCCAAACCTTGCATCAATGCCGAAGCGCCCAAACGGTTTGCACCGTGGTCGGAGAAGTTGGCTTCACCAGCCGCATACAAGCCAGGAATGGTCGTCATCAATTCGTAGTCCACCCACAAACCGCCCATGGTGTAGTGCGTTGCTGGGTAGATACGCATTGGCGTCTTGTAAGGATCTTCGCCGGCAATGCGCTCGTACATTTCAAACAAGTTGCCGTAGCGCTCTTTAACGACATCGAAACCAAGACGCTCGATGGCTGCGGAGAAGTCGAGGTTGACGCCGTTTTTCAGCGGGCCAATGCCCTGCCCTTTGTCCACCAAGCGCTTTGCTGCACGCGACGAAATGTCGCGCGGCGCCAAGTTGCCATAGCTGGGGTACAAGCGCTCGAGGAAGTAGTCGCGCTCTGCCTCGGGGATTTGGTCTGCGGGCCGGTTATCGGTTGGGCTCTTTGGCACCCAAACTCGCCCGTCGTTACGAAGCGATTCGCTCATGAGTGTGAGCTTCGACTGGGTTTCGTCTGCCTGCGGAATGCAGGTTGGGTGAATCTGTGTGTAGCAAGGGTTAGCAAACATTGCGCCACGACGATGCGCGCGCCATGCAGCAGTCACGTTGCAGTTCATTGCATTGGTGGAAAGGAAGAACACGTTTCCGTAGCCACCAGTTGCCAAAACAACTGCGTGCGCGGAATGCGACTGAATCTCGCCAGTGAGCAAATCGCGCACAACAATTCCTGCGCATCGACCATCAATAGTGACGGTGTCGATCAATTCGGTTCGGTTGAACAACCGCACTCCGCCTAAACCAACTTGGCGCGCCATCTGTTGGTATGCGCCGATGAGCAATTGCTGGCCCGTCTGACCGCGTGCGTAAAACGTGCGGCTTACTTGCGCGCCGCCGAAACTGCGGTTGTCCAGTTGGCCGCCGTACTCGCGGGCAAATGGAACACCCTGGGCAACCATCTGGTCGATGATGTCGACCGAAACCTGCGCCAAGCGATGCACGTTGGCCTCGCGCGAGCGGAAGTCGCCGCCCTTGATGGTGTCTTGGAACAAGCGGTTAATGCTGTCGCCGTCGCCTTGATAGTTCTTTGCGGCGTTGATGCCGCCCTGAGCAGCAATTGAGTGTGCGCGTCGTGGAGAGTCGTGGAATGTAAACGCGTCGACCTGGTAACCCAATTCGGCAAGCGTTGCGGCAGCAGAAGCGCCAGCAAGGCCAGTGCCAACCACGATGATCTTGAATTTGCGCTTGTTGTTTGGGTTTACCAACTTGGCATTTGCCTTGTAGTTATCCCACTTGTCGGTAAGCGCGCCTGACGGAATTTTTGCATCAAACATGTTCATTGTCCTTACTTCACAATTCCGGCGATGACTGCAATGGGAAACGAAACGTTGCCAACAACGACAACGGTTGCAAAACCTGTTGCAAAGGCACGACGCCAGTTATTGAAACGTGGGTTGTTCCAGCCCATTGATTGAAAGATGCTCCACGAACCGTGGAACAAGTGAATGCCCAGCAAAATATTTGCGATGATGTAAAACGCAGACACCACGGGACGATCCAAACTGCGCACCAGGTTTGCATACACCTCGCCACGAACGAACGTACCGTCGGTACCAACTGCGTTAACGGTGCCAAATGTGAAGTCGAACAAGTGCCACACCAAGTACGCAAGCACGATGATGCCCGACCAACGCATGGTGCGGCTTGCAAACTTGGCAACTTGATAATCGCGCGGCCCCTGATACTTCACTGCTCGCGCATGACGGTTAAGACGCGTGAGTGACCACGCAGCGTGCAGGTGCAAGAGCAACATCGTGACTAATCCGCCACGAAGAATCCACAGCACCGAATTTTTTGGCGCAAGTGGATAGAGCAGTTTTTTCAAAAACTCGGCGTACTTGTCAAAGGCCTCTGGCCCCTGATACATCTTCAAGTTGCCGATCATGTGGAACAAAACGAAGCCCATCATCGCGATGCCCGAGATGGCCATCACATACTTCTTGCCAACCGCGGTGGAATAGAGGTCGATCAAAAATGGGCGTTTGCGCCTTGCCCGTGTTGCCGTGCCCGTGACAGGTGCTCGGCCAAGGCCAGTGGTTGTTGAGGTTTGAGACATAAGGATCGTCATCACGCTAGTTCTGTCACCAAGATGCCGAGGAACCCATCGCTCGGCATCCCTATATATAGGTGCCACTGAAGGCGTGAACATGGTCTCATCTTGGGGCCATTAGGGGGTATTTCGCCCCAAGGCGCCCAGATTCTCTACACTTTGCGAGACACATTCCACAGGCTCCCAATCAGGGCGGGCCTCACAATCATTAACGGAGAAATTACACGTGACGTCACTATTCGCATCCGAAGGCGGCTGGCAAACATTCACCCTCAAAGGCGGTGAATGGGCAATCCTCGGTCTTTCCGCTGGTGCCGCCATTCTTGCCTTGCTCGTCGGCTGGTTCCTAGCCGTACAAGTCTTGAAAGAAGATCAGGGCACAGCAAAAATGCAAGAGATCGCTCAGGCGATTCAAGTTGGTGCTTGGGCATACCTCAAGCGCCAGTTCCGCACTATCGGAATGATCCTCATTCCAGTTGGCGCGGTTGTCTTCCTCACCTCGGTAGCGATTGAAAAGCCGGGCGGCGAGGCCGCACTCAGCTTTGTCGAGTCCGGCATCTACCGCACACTTGCATTCGTCTTAGGTTGTGTTGCTTCCGGTCTCACCGGTTACATCGGCATGACACTTGCAACGCGCGGCAACGTTCGTACCGCAGCAGCCGCAACTCGTGGCTCCATGAAAGATGCGCTGCAGGTTGCGTTCCGCACCGGTGGTGTTGCAGGTATGTTCACCGTTGGTCTTGGTTTGCTCGGTGCAACCGTGATCATCGCGTTGTTCCAAAACACTTCGTCAGCAATGCTCGTTGGCTTCGGCTTCGGCGGTTCACTCTTGGCATTGTTCCTCCGCGTTGGCGGCGGCATCTTCACCAAGGCAGCCGACGTAGGCGCCGACTTGGTGGGCAAAGTTGAAGCAGGAATTCCAGAAGACGACCCACGTAACCCAGCAACAATTGCTGACAACGTAGGTGACAACGTGGGTGACTGCGCAGGAATGGCAGCCGACTTGTTCGAAAGCTACGAAGTAACACTCGTTGCCTCGATCATCTTGGGTGTTGCTGCGTTCAACGCAGTGGGCCTCAACCCAGCGCTTGGTTTGGTGTTCCCACTTGCAGCTCGCGCCATCGGCGTGATCGCATCTATCGCTGGTGTGTTCGCAGTGCGCGCACGCGAAGGCGAAACAAACGCCTTGAAGCCAATCAACCGCGGCTTCCTCACAGCAGGAATCATTACGGTCATCGGTACCTTCTTGTTGGCCCAGTACTACGTAGGAAACCCAGAAATGGGCGCAACCGAATTTGGTGACAAAGCAGTAACCATGTCCAACATCGGCCTGCGCTTGTTCGGTGCAGTAGTTATTGGTTTGGTTCTTGCACAAGTACTTAGCCGTCTCACCGAATACTTCACTGGCACCGAGTACGGCCCAGTAAAAGAAATCGCAGAAAGCACAGAAACCGGCCCAGCAACTGTTGTTCTTTCGGGAACAGCATCGGGCCTCGAGTCGTCGGTGTACGCAATCTTGTGCATCGCAGTTGCACTTGGTGCAACCTTGTGGCTTGGCGGCGGAAGCATCCAGTTCTCCTTGTACCTCGTCGCATTGTGCGGCATGGGTATGTTGGCAACAACTGGTGTCATCGTTTCTGAAGACACTTTCGGCCCAGTATCCGACAACGCTGCAGGAATTGCCGAAATGGCTGGCGAACTCGAAGGTGAAACCGGCAAGATCCTGGTCAGCCTCGACGCTGTTGGTAACACCACAAAGGCTGTAACCAAGGGCTTCGCAATTGGCTCGGCAGTTATTGCCGCAGTTGCGTTGTTCGCCTCCTACATCGAAACGATTGCTGGAGAACTCAAGCTAGGTCTTGAAGGCGATGCAATCTTCCAAGCAGCAGAGACCCAGATCAACGTTTCCGACGTGAAGACCTTCATTGGTCTCCTCATCGGTGGCTCCGTTGCCATGATGTTCTCGGCACTTGCCATTCGTGCAGTAGGACGCACCGCTG
>CAZNBF010000024.1:0-13640 GCA_964571325.1 uncultured Acidimicrobium sp. | reverse complement strand
GTGACTGGCGCGTTGCCGATCTTTCAATGGCACCGTTTGGCCGCAAAGAAATTCACTTGGCCGAACATGAAATGCCAGGCTTGCGCGCACTGCGCAAAGAGTTTGGCAAGACAAAGCCGCTGAAGGGCGCACGCATTTCCGGTTCGCTGCACATGACTATTCAAACTGCAGTGTTGATCGAGACCTTGATCGAGCTTGGTGCAGAAGTCCGCTGGGCTAGTTGCAACATTTTTTCTACTCAAGATCACGCAGCAGCAGCGGTGGTTGTTGGGCCAAATGGAACGGTTGACGAGCCAAACGGCGTTCCTGTTTTTGCTTGGAAGGGCGAGACGCTTGAGGAGTATTGGTGGGCAACCGATCAGATGATGACATGGCCAGACGGCGATGGCCCGAACATGATCTTGGACGATGGCGGCGATGCCACCATGTTGTTGCACAAGGGTGTCGAGTTTGAAAAGGCTGGTGCAGTGCCAGACCCAACGACCGCGTCAAACCCAGAGCTTGCAATCGTGCTCGGCCTCTTGCAGCGCACGCTGAAGACCGAACCAAACAAGTGGACGAAGATGGCGAAACCGATTAAGGGCGTCACCGAGGAAACGACCACTGGCGTCAAGCGTTTGTACAAAATGGCCGAGCGCAACGAGTTGCTCTTTCCGGCTATCAACGTCAACGACAGCGTCACCAAGTCCAAGTTCGACAATCTCTACGGTTGCCGCCATTCATTGATTGATGCAATCAACCGTGCGACCGACGTGATGCTTGCTGGCAAGACTGCAGTGGTCTGCGGCTACGGCGACGTTGGCAAGGGTTGTGCACAAAGCCTCCGCGGCCAAGGTGCACGAGTGATTGTCACCGAAATCGACCCGATCAATGCGTTGCAGGCGGCAATGGAGGGTTACCAGGTGGACACACTTGAAAAAATGACCCCGATTGCAGACGTTTTTGTGACGGCCACCGGCAACGAAGCAATCATCACCGTTGATCACATGGCAAGAATGAAGCACAATGCGATCGTTTGCAACATCGGCCACTTCGATAACGAAATCGACATGGCAGGCCTTGCACGAAGTGGCGCAACTCGCGACGAGCTGAAGGCTGGCACCGACTTATGGACGTTCCAAGACGGACACGCAGTCATCGTTCTGGCAGAGGGACGTTTGGTCAATCTTGGTTGCGCAACAGGGCACCCAAGTTTCGTGATGAGTTGCTCATTTTCTAACCAAGTGATTGCTCAGATCGAATTGTTCCAAAACACCGAGAAGTATCCACTCGGTGTGTACGTGCTGCCAAAACACTTGGACGAAAAGGTTGCATCACTGCACCTTGACGCACTGGGCGCAGTGCTCACCAAGATGACAGACGAACAGGCCGAGTACTTGGGCATTGCACCAAGTGGCCCGTTCAAGCCAGACGCATACCGTTACTAATTGGTTTAGACGCGCGGGCGTATCTGTAACAACGGAAGCGCCCGCGCAACAATTGGGCCAATCAGTAGCGCAAATGCGAGCGTCCCCACGCCGATAGAACCACCCAAAATCACTCCGGTGATCATGATGGTTACTTCAACCGAGGTGCGCGCAACTGCCAAGTTCATTCCGCGTTTCGCAAGCCCCGTCATTAACCCATCACGTGGGCCTGGGCCCAAACCGGCGCCAATGTAAAAGCCCGAACCAATGCCGGTGACGACAATGCCTCCAAGCATGAGTGCAACACGCGCCGGCATCCAGGTTGCGGTTGGAACGATCGATAAGAAAATGTCGGCGACAACACCTATTTGTACTGCGTTCAAAAGCGTGGCGAATCCTGGCGCCTGACGCAATGGAATCCACAAGAGCATGACGAAAGCACTTGTCAAGATGATGGTTCGGCCAAACGGCCAACCAATGATTCCGCTGAGTCCGTCGTGGAATACGTCCCATGGCGGCAACCCAAGGTTGCCGCGCTTTTGCATACCAATTCCCACGCCGAACAACGTCAAGCCGAACACACATCGTGTGAGGCGTTGCGCTGGTCGATCTTTGAACGGGCGCAAGAAGTAGTTCGGCACCTCGTCAGGGTAACTGTTTCAACGAGGGGGAATGCAATGCTTTTTTCTTACAAGTGTGATGGCTGTTCTCGTCATATTCGGGGCGTGTGTGCACACTGCATGCACGAGATGTTGCAAGAAGATCTACCTGGCGTTCCGGGTGTGCTCGCTGCCGTTCGCTACGACAACACAGCACGTCAGCTCGTTCACGGTCTCAAGTTTCATAATCATCGGGGGATCGCAGCGCTGTTTGCCGAAGTGATGGTGGAGCGACTGTCACTCAGCCTCGAGCTAGTCAATGTTGTGACATGGGCACCAACTAGCAAGTATCGCGCTCACGAGCGTGGGCACGATCAGGCGGAGCTGATTGCTCGCGCCGTGTCATTTCGGCTGGGTGTTCCGTGCAGGAAGCTCCTCAGACGAACTTCATCCACTTCACAAACTGGACAGTCTCGCGATGTGCGACTGGTCGGCCCCACATTTGTTGCTCGGGCATGTGGCAGCGTGGGGCGAGTGTTGCTGGTCGATGATGTCGTAACAACAGGGTCAACCCTCGGACGTGCTGCAACCGCGCTTCGCGAAGCAGGCGCCATTCGCGTGACGTGTGCGGCATTTGCTGCTACTCCGGCACCATCCGAGCGCAGGTAGAGTCAATGGTCGCATGGCCCTTCTAGATCGCATTCTTCGTGCCGGTGAGGGCAAAAAGGTCAAAGCCCTGGCGGCCATTGTCCCGGACATCAACGCGCTCGAGCCCGAGATCAAGGCCCTAAGCGACACGGCATTGCAGGCCAAGACCATCGAGTTCCGCCAGCGCATCGAGCGCGGCGAGGATGTCGACGATCTCATGATCGAGGCATTCGCCGTTGTGCGGGAGGCCTCGTCGCGTGTCATTGGCCAGCGGCATTTCGATGTGCAGTTGATGGGTGGCGCTGCGCTTCACGCAGGTTGGGTTGCAGAAATGCGCACGGGCGAGGGAAAGACACTTGTCTCCACATTGCCCGCTTATCTCAACGCGCTCAGTGGCAACGGAGTGCACGTCATCACGGTCAACGACTATCTTGCGCGCTTTCACGCCGAATGGATGGGTCGCATTCATCGCTTCATGGGCTTGGAAGTTGGTTTGGTAATCCCTGGCGTTCGCACATCTCCTGCAGAGAAGCGTGTCGACTACGCAGCCGACATCACCTACGGAACGAATAACGAATTTGGTTTCGACTACTTGCGCGACAACATGGCCGGCACAAAAGACGACAAGGTGCAGCGCGGTCATCATTTTGCTGTCGTCGACGAAGTCGACTCCATTCTGATTGACGAGGCGCGTACGCCGTTGATTATCTCCGGTCGTTTGGCCGATGCCGCAAAGATGTATTACCGCTTTGCGAGCATCGTTCGTTCGCTAAAGCGTGATGTCGACTTCGAAGTGGAAGAAGACAAACGAATTGTTGTGCCCACCGAAGCCGGTATCGAGAAAGTCGAACAACAATTAGGCATCGACAACTTGTACGACGAAGTGCAGCAAAACTTGGTCCACCAATTGCAGGTTGCTCTGAAAGCTGCAGTGCTGTATCACCGCGACAAGGACTACATCGTTCAAGACGGCGAAGTAAAAATCGTCGACGAGTTCACCGGACGAATTCTTGAAGGTCGCCGGTGGAGCGAGGGTATTCACCAGGCGGTCGAGGCCAAAGAGGGCGTCAAGATCAAAGAAGAGAATCAGACTCTTGCAACGATCACGTTGCAGAACTACTTCCGCATGTACGACAAACTCAGCGGAATGACCGGAACGGCTCAAACCGAAGCAGCCGAACTGATGAACACATACGGCCTGCAGGTGGTGCCAATTCCAACCAACCGCGCCATGGTCCGAGTCGACAACGCCGACCTTATCTACAAGTCGGAAACAGCAAAGTTCACTGCGGTGGTAGACGACATCGAAGCAAGGCACAAAACAGGCCAGCCAATCTTGGTCGGTACTGTCAGCGTCGAAAAGAGCGAGTTGTTGTCGCGCAAATTGGATCAGCGCGGCATTAAGCACGAAGTGTTGAACGCAAAACAGCACACGCGCGAGGCCATCATTGTCACTCAGGCTGGAAGGCTTGGCTCTGTAACGGTCGCAACAAACATGGCTGGTCGAGGCGTCGACATCTTGCTGGGCGGCAATCCCGAGGGCCTTGCTCAGCAACATGTTCTTCGCGAAGGCTTTGCGCCCGACACACTTGCCGATGAATCCGACTTGCCGCTTCCGCTTGCCGAAATGTCCGATGAATATCGCGCCTCAAGGGTGGCCGCGCAGGCACGCTACGACGAGCTCGTGAAGTCGTACAAAGTTTCTTGCCAAGAGGAAGGCGACAAGGTTCGTTCACTTGGTGGTCTGTATGTTCTTGGCACCGAGCGCCACGAGTCGAGGCGAATCGATAATCAATTGCGTGGTCGTGCAGGCCGTCAGGGAGACCCGGGCGAAAGCCGCTTCTATCTCAGCCTCGATGACGAATTGATGCGCCTGTTTGCCACTGGCGCACTCAGCTGGGTGATGGGTCGCGCGCTTCCTGAGGACGAAGCGATTGAAGCGGGCATGGTCACGAAAGCCATCGAGCGTGCGCAGTCCACCGTCGAACAACGAAACGGTGAAATCCGAAAGAACGTTCTCAAGTACGACGAAGTAATGAACGAGCAGCGCAAGGTCATTTATCAGCGACGCGACCAAATTCTTGAAGGCCTCGATTTGAAAGTGGCCGCAATGGACTACCTGGCCGAAGCAGTGGATGCCTTAATCGAGACTCATTGCGTTTCGGATGCCGATGACGAGTGGGATTTGGAAGGTCTGGCCCGCGAGCTCGTTTCGTTCTGGCCGTCGGCTGTCACTATCGGTCACCTCGGCGATTGCGCTAACACCGACGACATGTACGACGTGATCATGGCCGACGCATCTCGGTTCTACGCGCAACGCGAGTCAGAGATGGGCGAATCAACGATGCGCGAGGTAGAGCGTCAGGTCATGCTTCGCATCATCGATCAGCGCTGGCGAGAGCATCTCGAAGAGATGGACTATTTGCAAGAGGGCATCAACCTTCGAGCTATGGGCCAGAAAGATCCTCTCACCGAGTGGCAGCGCGAAGGCTTCGAAATGTTTGGTGCATTAATGAAGGGCATCGCGCAGGACTTTGTCAAGTATGTGATGCATGTACAAGTGGTAAAGAATGAAGCGCCGACAATGCAGGTGCAAAACTTGCAACAGACATCTTTCGAAACAGAAGAAAACACAGCATTTTCTGAGGCGTCTCCTGAAGCTATTCCAACTTCGGCTCCCGTTCAAAAGACTGTCGTCAAATCTGCCGAGGATTGGTCGACAACGCCAAGAAACGCACCTTGCCCTTGCGGCTCAGGTAAGAAATACAAAATGTGCCACGGGCGCGAATAACACCATTAAAAATTAGTGCATTATGCGTGACTTCTCGAACGACCTCAACGACCTTCGCCGGCGCGTAGACGAAGCTGCCGTTTATCTCAAGGTGGCAGCTGGGAAAGAGCGCATGGTCGAACTTGAAGTAGACGTTGCTCGTCCAGATTTGTGGGACGACCAAGACAACGCAAAGAAAGTAAATGCCGAGTATGCAAACCTCAAAACTGATCTTGAGGATTTCCGACAACTTGCTTCGTCTGTAGAAGATCTTGAGGTGTTGCACGAGATGGCTCGAGAAGTAGACGACGAAACACAGGAGCCCGAACTCGAGCGTGGCATTTCGCTCGCCAAGTCGAAACTGGATGCGCTGGAGTTGCGCAGCTTGTTTACAGGAGTGCATGACGAAGCCGACGCAATCGTGCAGATCAATGCAAAAGATGGCGGCGTCGATGCGCAGGACTGGAGCGAAATGTTGCTGCGTATGTTCACGCGCTGGGCCGAGCGAAAAGCTTTTTCCATCGAAGTCGGCGACATCTCACTCGGCACCGAAGCGGGCATTCTGTCTGCCGACTTCACAGTTCGGGGGCGCTACGCCTACGGCATGCTCACATCCGAGCGCGGCACGCACCGATTGGTTCGCATTAGCCCATTCGACAACCAGGGTCGCCGTCAAACAAGTTTTGCGACCATCCAGGTTTGGCCAGTACTCGACGACCTTGACGTAGAGATAAACGAAAGCGACATCCGCATGGAGGTGTTTCGCGCATCTGGCGCAGGTGGTCAGCATGTGAACAAAACTTCGTCGGCGGTGCGTCTCATTCACGAGCCAACTGGGTTGGTGGCTTCATCGCAGCAGGAGCGTTCACAGTTGCAAAACCGTGAGAATGCATTGAAGCGTTTGCGAACGATGGTTGCTGCACGCATTGAAGAAGAGCGCGAACAAGAACTGCGAACTATTGCAGGTAAGTCGGCAACAGTTGGGTGGGGAAGTCAGATTCGTTCGTACGTAATGCAGCCATATCAAATGGTGAAAGACGTGCGCACTGATATCGAAAGCGGAAACATCGCGGGTGTGCTCGACGGCGATTTGGACCTGTTTATGGAAGGCTTCCTGCGCTGGCGACGCGCAAACTCCGAATCATAAATTAGACTTATCGGTAACGAGCGTCGGCTACCTGAGAGGGCCCCCATGATCCGTTTGGAAAATGTGACCAAGAGATACGGCGCCGAGAATGTCGCCGTACGCGACGCCTCGTTCGACGTGGCGAAGGGCGATTTCGTCTTTTTGGTCGGTCCATCCGGTTCTGGAAAATCCACATTGCTGCGATTGATCAACAGGCAAGAGCGCCCCGAGCGCGGTGACGTGTGGGTTGCAGGACGCAACATCAACGAAATCTCCGACTCGAGGGTTCCATTCCTGCGGCGCAATATGGGAAACGTCTTTCAGGACTACAAGCTGCTCACAAACAAAACAGTCTTTGAAAACGTTGCGTTCGCCCTAGAAGTGATTGGCAAGCCAAGACACATGGTGAATCGACAGGTTCCCATTGTTCTCGATCTCGTAGGCCTTGCGGGCAAAGAGGACCGTTTCCCTCACCAGCTTTCTGGTGGCGAGCAACAGCGCGTGTCTATCGCGCGTGCATTCGTCAATCGGCCGCTTATCTTGCTGGCCGACGAACCAACGGGCAACCTCGACCCGGCAACTGGAGAGGGCATCATGGCGCTGCTTGACGAAATCAACACAACTGGAACAACGGTCGTGATGGCAACGCACGATCACCGCGTGGTGAATGCCATGCGTCGTCGAGTAATCCAGTTGGATCGTGGCGTCATCGTGCGTGACCAAGAGCGCGGGGTATACGAATGATCGCCAAAATCATGTATGCATTCCGAGAGATGTGGGCCAGTTTTCGGCGCAACCTCACACTCACTGCCGCGGCCATCCTTACTTCTGCAATTGCCCTTCTTCTTGTGGGTGCCACGCTGCTCATTCAACGTGCATTCGACAACTTGTTGGTGCAGTGGCGCGGAGATGTCGAAATGATCGTGTTTATCCGCAGCGACGCCTCACCCGAGCAAATATCGCTTGTCGACCAAACAATTCGTTCGTCGCCAACCATCATTGACACCGAGAAACTTGCATATCTGGACAAAGCACAAACTTATGAAGAAGCCAAACGAATTTTCGTTGGCGACCCAGTAACGCTCAGCCTGCTTACTCCCGAGAACATTCCTTCCCAGTTCAAAGTTGTTCCGATCACGCAAGATCCGGCCCTGGTTCGAAGCCTGAGTGAGCAATATCGCTCGTTGCCGGGTGTTGAAGACGTTGCTCTGGCCGAAGACGAGTTTCAGGTGATCTCAACACTGTCTGGTTTCGTTCGCACGGTAACGCTCGTCATGTCGCTTGTGTTGCTTGTTGTTGCGGTTGGGCTCATTTGGAACACCATTCGAACCGCAATGTTCGCCCGACGTCGAGAGATAGAAGTGATGAAGCTTGTTGGTGCAACAAATTGGTTCATTCGCATTCCGTTCATGCTCGAAGGATTACTGCAAGGCCTCATTGGCGCGGTCGTCTCGTGCGGTGGCTTGTGGGTGCTCAATTCGGCATGGACTAATGGGGTTGCCTCATTTAAGCCAGGAACTGGCATCTCGTCGTTGGTTGTTCCGTCCAGTTACCTGAGTGGCGTCATGCTGATGATCTTGGCAATTGGTGCAGTAGTCGGGGCTGTGGGTTCTGCAATTGCTGCGTCTCGCTTTCTCGACGTCTAGCCACTCAACGTAAGGTTGGGTATGGCTTCAGGTGCACCCAACTATTCAGAGATCATCTATCAAGTAGAAGATGGCATCGCGACAATCACGCTTAATCGTCCCGAGAAACTCAACGCATTCACCCATGTGATGATGACCGAGTTAATCGACGCTTTCGATCAGGTAGATGCCGACGACAATGTTCGCGCAGTGATTGTTACAGGTGCTGGTAGGGCGTTCTGCGCGGGTGCAGATTTGGCCGCTGGTGGCGACACATTTAGCGATGGCAAACTCAGCACCGAGGCATCAAGCAAGTTCCGTCGTGACGGAGGCGGCACAGTGACGCTGCGAATGTTCAAGTGCAACAAGCCAATCATCGGGGCATTGAACGGTGCTGGTGTCGGCATCGGCGTCACCATGACATTGCCTATGGACATTCGTATTGCAGCAGACACCGCAAAGTTTGGTTTCGTATTTACGCGCCGGGGGATTGTCCCCGAGGCGTGCTCCTCGTGGTTCCTGCCACGAATCGTCGGTATCCAGCAGGCCCAGGAATGGGTGTTGACTGGTCGAGTGTTCTCTGCGGCGGAAGCCCTTGCAGGTGGTTTGGTGCGCAGCATCCACCCGGCCGACGAGCTGATGAACGTGGCTCGGGGTTTGGCGCGAGAGATCGCCGATAACGCCGCGCCGGTCTCTGTTGCACTTTCTCGGCAGATGATGTGGAGGATGTTGGGTGCGTCGCACCCGATGGAAGCTCATCGTGTCGACTCGCGCGGCATACAGATTCGCGGTCGAAGCGAGGATGTACGCGAGGGCGTCACCAGCTTCCTTGAAAAGAGGCCTGCAAAGTTCACAGGAAAAGTTTCGACTGATCTTCCCGACATTTTTCCGGGTTGGGAAGAACCCGAGTTCTTCTAGCTCTTATGAGTGACGAAGTCAGCCTGTATCAAGAGGTAGGCGGAAGCGACTTTTTCGTTGAACTCGTCAACAAGTTTTATGAGGGCGTGATCAACGATGAGGTGATTATTTCGCTGTATCCCGATCGCACCGATCTTGCAGGTGCCAAGGAGCGACTGTCACTTTTTCTCATTCAGTATTGGGGCGGCCCCACAACCTATTCGGACGAGCGCGGTCACCCCAGGCTGAGACAACGCCACTTTCCTTTTTCGATTGGTGAACGCGAACGTGATCATTGGCTGATGCACATGCAAGGCGCCATTGACGCCATGCCAACTTCAGACTCTGTGCGAACAAGGCTCAGCGAGTACATGAGCAATGCTGCTCAACATTTAGTGAATACGGGGCAGTAGCTATCGCAACGCGTAACACGCAATTGCGGTAGCGGCCGCGACATTGAGCGAGTCAATACCGTCGGCCATTTCGATACGTGCCAGCAAATTGCAGTGTTCAAGTGCTGCATCGCTGAGTCCTTGGCGCTCCGAACCGAGCACAACCGCTCGTGGCTGATTCTCTGCAAGCCGTATCTCCCGCAGGCTCTCCACCTTTTTGGTCGGGTGGTGCGGCGTCATGCCCACAATCGAGAACCCACGTGCTGCCAAAAGTTGGAGTGTCTCGCCAACATTGGACACTCGTGCAAATGGCAGCTTGAAGGTGGTGCCCATGCTTACGCGAAGTGCCCGGCGGGCCAGCGGGTCGGCGGAAGTGCTGTCAAGCAGCAGCGCGTTCCAGCCCAGCGCCGCAGCACTGCGCGCAATGGTGCCTACATTGCTGGGATTATCAACGCAATCCAACACGATGATCCGTGTCGAGACATTGATTAGGTCTAGCGCATCCGATATTGGTGGTCGAAGAAAGACACCAATTGCATCAAGTGGTACTCCAAGCCCGGTTACTTCTCGACGGATATCGGCGGAGGCGGTCAGGGTTGTGCCGCCGGCTTGATGAACGGAGTCGGCAAACTCGTGCGCACATTTTGGATCGCACAGCACCACATCTGGCTTGCAGCCTGCTTCAAGTGCGCGGCGAACGACTAAGTCGCCCTCAGCGATGAACATTCCCTCACCAAGAACACTTTTTCGCTGGGCAATTGTTGTTAGTTGTCGTTCTCGCCAACGAAACGCATGCAGCCGTTCGTCCGATGCGCTCTCGATGTCAATGATCACAGATTATGCAGGGTTCTAGAACTGCCAAGGGTAAGCGTCCCAATTAGGGTCACGCTTTTCAAGGAACGCATTGCGTCCTTCTTCTGCCTCATCGGTCATGTATGCAAGACGTGTTGCCTCGCCAGCAAAAACTTGTTGCCCAACTAGCCCGTCGTCAATCAGGTTGAACGAGAACTTGAGCATGCGCTGTGCGGTGGGGCTTTTCTGATTGATTTCTTTCGCCCACTGCAATGCGGTCGACTCTAATTCTGTGTGAGGTACAACTTCGTTGACCATGCCCATGCGTTTCGCATCGTCGGCAGAGTATTCACGACCAAGAAAGAAAATTTCGCGAGCGAATTTCTGGCCAACTTGACGAGCCAAGTAAGCCGAACCGAAGCCACCGTCAAAGCTTGCAACGTCAGCGTCGGTTTGTTTGAAACGACCGTGTTCTTTGCTGGCAATCGTTAGATCGGCAACAACGTGCAGGCTGTGTCCGCCGCCAGCTGCCCAGCCGGGAACAACGCAGATGACTACCTTGGGCATAAATCGAATCAGGCGCTGCACTTCCAAAATGTGCAATCGTCCTGTGCGTCCTTGGTTGATGGTGCTTGCGGTTTCGCCGGTTGCGTATTTGTATCCATCTTTGCCACGAATGCGTTGATCGCCACCGCTGCAAAACGCCCAGCCGCCATCTTTCGGCGAGGGGCCATTGCCGGTGAGGAGCACGCATCCAACATCGGTGCTTTGCCTTGCGTGGTCTAGTGCAACAAAAAGTTCGTCCACAGTTGAAGGGCGAAACGCATTGCGCACTTCCGGTCGGTTAAACGCAATGCGCACAGTTCCATGTGCCTTTGCGCGGTGGTACGTAATGTCGGTGAACGAAAAGCCTTGAACCTCGTCCCAAGCTGATTGGTCAAAAATATCGGAGACGTGTTTGTTGCTCACGGCTCCATTGTCGCAGGAGAATGCGTGGTTTTGCACCCTTCGTTACTGGGGCGTGCCCAATCGGTGTGCGTGTTCAGGGTGCTCGGTCACGAACCGCTCGGCCCATTGCCGGCTGGTGGATTCGGATTGCTTCTTCGTTTGTGGGGCCGGAACCACATCAACAGGGGAGTCGATAAAGGCCATGACTTTGCGCACGGTCGAATCCATATTTTGAGTCAACTGCTCGTAGGTGATGTGCAATGGCACAATTCCTTCTGCTGCAAAGTAGTTGTCCCATTCTGCGTTTTCTTCGGCTATGCGATTGAGGGCACTGATGATTGCCGCGGCGTCGTATATCGGCTCGCGCACAACTTGCATATTGCTGTTCCACGATTCGCTTTGTGCAGCGCGCACGAATGATATTGCTTGGCGTAATTCATTTTCTCTGGTGATTCGCACCCAACTGACTGGCGCTTCCCAAACATTCACGTCAAATCCAAGGTCGAGCATGTGGCGCTTGTACTGGTTCCAGTGCATCTTCACGCCGAATACGCCATTGGGGGTCGTTCGCTCGCGAGCGACCGCGAGCAGATAGTCGCGAAAGGAAACTTGCGAGAAGGACGAAATGTCTTTCCAGCTGTATCGACCGGTTGCCAACCTGGCCAGGGCCATCGGTAATTGAGATAAGCGAAGTTTGGGTGCGCCCACCATCTTGCGTAGCCGAGCAAAGTTCTTGGTCTGAATATTGAGGTATTCCTCGGGTGCCCCAGCGGCTTGGGTGCCCCGCAAAATGGAACAAAGAAGCGTGCTGCCCGTGCGCTCCACTGAGGCAATCACGAGTAGGCGCTGTGTCTTCATTTCGGAGAGCCTAGGACGGCTGGTACGGTTTCTTCGCCCTGATATACCACGACCCCTTTGGAGAACCCCATGGCCAGCACACTCACCACCGCCGACTGGACAAAGCGAGCAGCACAGAAAGTTGCCCGAACGCAACTGTTCATCAACGGCAAGTTTGTTGATGCGGTCAGCGGCAAGACATTCGAGTCGATTAACCCACGCGACGGATCGGTCATTGCTCATGTTGCCGAAGGCGATGTTGAAGACGTCAATCGTGCGGTAGCTGCTGCAAAAGCAAGTTTCGATTCGGGAGTGTGGAGCGAAATGGCCCCTCTCGATCGCAAGAACATCATGTTGAAGTGGGCGCAACTTATTCGAGACAATGCAGAAGAGCTCGCGCTTCTCGAAACCATGAACTGCGGCAAGCCAATTAGCGACTCGCTCAACGTCGACGTTGTATCGTGCTCCAACAACATTCAGTGGTACGCCGAAACAATCGACAAGTTGTACGGCGAGATTGCGCCCGTCCCTCGCGACAGCATCGCCCTTATCGAGCGCGAACCAATGGGTGTTGTCGGTGCAGTGGTGCCCTGGAACTACCCACTCATCATTTCTTCCTGGAAGGTTGGCGCGGCTTTAGCCGGAGGCAACTCCGTCAT
Source organism: uncultured Acidimicrobium sp. (assembly GCA_964571325.1). Taxonomy (GTDB): domain Bacteria; phylum Actinomycetota; class Acidimicrobiia; order Acidimicrobiales; family Ilumatobacteraceae; genus UBA3006. The sequence goes on along the minus strand of CAZNBF010000024.1, from coordinate 941 downwards.
CTTGAAGCCAGCAGAACAGTCGCCACTTTCAGCGCTCTTGTTTGCCGAGCTTGCCGTGCAGGCGGGAGTGCCTGCTGGCGTGTTCAACGTGGTGAACGGCTTCGGCCCAAGCTGCGGCGGCACTCTTGGCAAGCACATGGACGTCAACAAGTTGGCGTTCACCGGCTCCACAGAAGTGGGCAAGTACTTCTTGAAGTATTCGGCAGAAAGCAACGCGAAGGCAGTTTCACTAGAGCTTGGCGGCAAGACACCGCACGTCGTTCTTTCCGACTGCCCAGACGTTGATGCCGCGGCATCTGCAATTGCGTGGGGAGTGTTTTACAACGCTGGCCAAACCTGCCATGCAGGCACGCGAATGATTGTGGATCAAAAGATCGAAGATGAATTGCTAGAAAAAGTGCGCAAGGTTTCCGAAACGATCATGCCTGGCGACACTTACGACCCGACAACCGCAATGGGAACCATTGTCGACCGTTCGCAGTTCGACCGAGTCAATGAGTACATCAACATTGGTTTGCAAGAGGGCGCAACTATTCACACCGGCGGCAAACCCGTAGAGCCGGTAAAGGGTGGCATCTTCATTCCGCCAACGATCTTCCAAAACGTGAAGCCCGGAATGCGAATCGAGAAAGAAGAAATCTTCGGCCCAGTCTTGGGTTCGGTCCGTGTGACGAACGATGAAGATGCAGTGCGCATTGCCAACGATTCGCAGTACGGCTTGGGTGCAGCGCTGTGGACTCGCGATGTCAGCAAGGCACACAAGATCGCTCGTCAGTTGCGCGCCGGAACCGTTTGGGTAAACACGTTCGATCGCAGTTCGATTACGACACCATTCGGTGGATTCAAGCAATCGGGTACTGGGCGCGATCGCTCACTGCACTCGATTGAGGGCTACACCAACTTGAAGACCACTTGGATTCAGCTGTAATTATTCATTTCAC
>CAZNBF010000023.1:10354-13965 GCA_964571325.1 uncultured Acidimicrobium sp. | reverse complement strand
ATTGCCTGCCCCGGCCACCCCAGATAGCGATTGATCTCGGAACGATTGAACTCGTCGTCGCTTGACGACCTGGCGCTGAGGAACTCGAGCATGAGTGAGGGTGTCCACGCTTCGCCCGCATGCCAACCAGCATCTTGGGGAATTGCAAAGCCACAGTGAATGCCAATATCAATGACCACTCGTGCGGCGCGAAATGCTTGCGCGTAGAGGTAGCCCAACCGGTATTCGGGGTTGGCAAGAAATCCAAACTCGTCCATGAGCCGTTCGGCGTACAGCGCCCAACCTTCGCCGTGACCAGACACAAACGTGTTGCGTTGGAAGCGCGAGAGTTTTTCAGAGTTGATTGTGGCAATTGCAACTTGCAGGTGATGTCCCGGAACGCCCTCGTGGTATGCGGTTGTCGGCTCACTCCAGCGCGGGAAAACGGTGCGACCATTTGTTGGGTACCACGTGCGGCCAGGGCGCGTGAGGTCTTCGCTTGGGCCCGTGTAATACATCGCTGCAGCACCACCGGGTGGGGAGATCATTGCTTCAACTCGACGAATCGATTGCGGTATTTCGAAATGGTTATTGCTGATGAGAAACTCCATTGCCTCATCCATCAGCTGTTGCAACCAATCCCGCAGCCCATCTTCGCCCTGAATCGAGCGGGCTGGGTCGGTGTCCAGCAAGTGACGAACTTCGTCAAGGGTTGCTCCGGGTTGGATTTGTTGTGCGACTCGGGCCATCTCGGTGTCGATGCGGCGAACTTCGCCCCAACCCCATTCGTATGCATCTTTTGCTTCTACAGACATACCCATGAATCGTCGGCGGGCAAGTGCGTGACGTTCTGGTCCGACACCATCCTGCAAGTCGGCCTGTGGCGCGTATTCGTTCAACAAATAGTCGGATGTCTCGCCGAGCGCACGCGATGCATCTTTGGCCACTTCACGCAAGCGCTCCATTGGTGCGCCCTTCACTGTTGCGGCGCTTTCTACAAATTGCTCAAAAAATGCGGGCATGTTGCCCCGGCCAGCCCATGCTGCGAGTTGTTCGCTAGACGCAATCACTTGGCGTCGCTGAGCGAGTGCGCCACGTTGCGCGCCAAGCGCCCAAGACTCGCGCATTCCCGCAAATGAAAACGGAACTTTAGACATGCGCTCACAGATGACTTCCCAGTCTGAAGCGGTGTCTGTCGGCATCAAATCAAAAATGGATCTTGCTGCATCTACATCGCCGGCAATCACTCGAATCGATCGAAGATGTTCGTTAGATGCGTGTTCAAGCGCGCTTAACTCGAGCGACTCGCGCAATACTCCAGCGGCCAGGCGGTCGGCATCAATGGTTGTATCGAGCCCCTTGAGCGTTGCGAGTGTGTCTCGGTCGAGGGCGGCCCGAGCATCATGTCCGAATGGACTGAAGTCGGTCATTTCGTGGTCGTGTCCCGCGATTCCCATGTATGTGGCCGCTGCAGGGTCGAGGGCGGCTAGCTGGGTGATGTACTGGTCGGAGAGCTTGTAGACGGGTGAAGACATGTCTTCACGATAGACGCTGGGCGCCTAGGACGTAGAAGGCCTAACTGGTGCGGTCGGGGCCGTGTCGGTCTACTTTTCCGATCACAATTTTCTTGTTGGCTGAATCAATATGCATATATATACGGATGAGTGATTGATTTTTTCCTCGGCGCAGATGCGCGCCAAGCAGCACAGGTTTGCCGTCGTATACAACGGTGTAATAACCGGCGTACTTTTGTGCCGTGTCCTCTGAGATATTTGCTGCGTAATCGAGGTTGTACTCGTCTCGCATGTACGAGCCCAGTCCGGCTGACGAAAACGCATTAGCGCGCCAGGCTTGCACCACTTTGTCCAGTTTGCGAAGGTCGTTAAGAACGCGCTCCGGATTTGGCCCTTGTAGAACGTCTGCAGTTTTAAAAGCGGAATCCAAGAAAATCAAGTTGGTGCATTCCTTGAACGCTTTATGCACGGCATCAAGCACTGTCCGTGGAATGGCGCCAGGGGCCTTCCGATCAAGTTCGGCTTCCAAGTCGAGTTTTTGCAAGGTGATTGCGTCGAGGTTCTCACGCAAGCGCACATTGTCGGCCCTCATCGTGTCGATTTCGGATTCAAATTCTTCGATGTCATCGATGAGCGCATCGTTCTGTTCGTCGGACTCAGCCAACAACTCGTCAAGCTGATCTATATGAAATCGGTGTTCTTCGATTTGCTGCTGCAGTATGTCGATGGTCTTCTTTAGCGTGGCGATATCGGCCCCAACCTGAGGTTCCGCAATCGCGGTTGGTGGTGATTGGCGCGACAACGATGCACGTGGGGGCGCCTGCAATGGCAGCTCTGGCTGCATTGATGATGCATCAAAAATCATTGCAGCGATCTGTTCGCGCTTTGGTTGCGAAGTGGTGAGGATGCTTGCCTGAACAGGTACTGGCCAAACAATAGTGATGTATTGTTCGCTCAGCATGGTGCTAGCGCAATAGGCATTAAACGCTTTAAGTGCATCTGGTGAATTGACATGCGCAATGTGTGCGATGCCAATTAAGTCATGTGCCAGCGCGCCGGTAAGTGAAGACTCGACGGTTTTCCCAAATGTGTACTCGACAATGATTGGCAGGCGGCGCGATAGAGCATCAAGCGAATCGGCGCCAAGGGCCTGCCCTTCATCCGCTGTATTGACTATGCGCACTGTCGGGGCCACACGGCGCTCTGCGTCGTAGACCTCAAGCAACCGCGACATTTCAACACCCAGCTGCAGCAGGGGCTTTGGTGGCGCCTCGACTTGACGGCGCGGAACGATGGCGTCTTTGCCAGGCAATTGGCGAACCCGAATACCAAACACCAATTGCCCGCGATGTGGTGCAACGGTGATCGTTGTAGAGCGAAGTGCTCCTGTTTGTTTAAATGTCTCAGAAATCTCGACACGAAAGACTTCATCTTCGGGTGAATGACGAACTCGTACCCGCACGTTTGCAGGCATTCGATCGGCAGCGAAATGTCGCTGTAGCCAAGCCTGGATTACATCGACACTGGACTTACGGGTGTCCTCGGTCCACTTTTTGGTGGGCAAGCTCATCGCGTAGGTCGTAATCATGACCCCATCAACGCTAACGACAGCATCTATGGTTGCGAAGTGAGTTTTCGCGACATTTTTAGCCTCTGGTGCATCAGCCTGTCCTTCATGTTCACCATTCCTCAGGCTTTTCGCGTAGTCCGGCGTAACACAGTTGAAGGCATTTCTGTCTCGTCTCAATTACAAAATCTCAGCGGATCAATCTTGTGGGTGGTTTATGGTTTTGCGGCCGAAACCTATTTGGTGGTGCTTGCGAATGTCATGACCATCTGTGGTTTCGGTGTCGTCGTGTTGAAGCAAATTCAATTAGGTGCAGTCACATTTCGTAAGGCCTTTGTGGTCGAGGCAGGTGTGATTGCGTTAGCGGTATCTGCTCTCGTCATCTCGCAAGACATCCTTGGCGTGCTTGCAGTGGTGGTGGGTGGAACGGGGATAGTGCCTCAAGTGGTGCGTGCTGCACGAACGAGCCATCTTGTTGGTGTCTCGGTGGTCACCTTTGCAATGGTTGCGACAATGTCGGTCTCGTGGGGAATCTACGGACTAATGATTGA
>CAZNBF010000023.1:0-10254 GCA_964571325.1 uncultured Acidimicrobium sp. | reverse complement strand
TTGCAATGGTTGCGACAATGTCGGTCTCGTGGGGAATCTACGGACTAATGATTGACGACTGGTTTGTTGCATTGCCCAATGTAGTGATCGTGCCAAGTTCTCTTTTTGTTATGTTCAGAGCAATTCAGTCACACCGTCGTTATGGCAACGCCACTGTTGCAACCGAGGTGCCCGCGCGTTGATGCGTTGCAGTCAGTGTGACTGTTTGGCCCCTCTTGCCACGAATCAACCATGAGTGCAGCACGCGATCTGGCGTTCCATCACTTTTTGCGTCGCCGCTGACACGAAAGCGCACGCGCCCATCTAGTTGACCAAGTTGTACACGGGGAGCACCATCAACAATGTCGGATGCGGACACGCCGTCAATTTGCGCAGTCAATGGAAGAACGATGCCGTTTTTGTGTGCCCATGCGCTGATCTCTGTGCCAAGCCAACCGGTGTTGGCAATACCCACTCGAACTCGCCACAGCCCGTCGCCAACTGCCTCTGCTGTTGCTTGTTTGATTTCGACGCGCGGCGACGCCAGCGCTTGAAACAGGGCGAAATGTACATGTCCTTGCACTTCATCTCGAAGTTTTGATGGAGGCGCATTAGTCCATGTGCGGAAGAAGTCGCAGCCACCAATCTCGATCGAACCCAGTTGTGGGTGCTCAAACTTTTTCCACGCAACGTAGGAGCCAGGCGCGTGCGTATCGCTCCACTTGCACACCGCCAACTCGTCTTCTGGCGTAGGCCCTACGTACCAAATGTCAGTTGGCGAATGTTTGCCGGTGGCATGAAAAATGGCATCCCAAAATTCGGTTGTCCATCCAAACACGCCAAGGTGTTCGTAAGCCCAGTCGTCACCAGCGCCACTCATGGTGTCACTTTTATCCCAAGTCAGGTCCTCGTATACCGAGTGCACTGGATAGCCGGTGTGTTGCACGCCCACTTTCCCAAGTTCATTAAAGACCCAAATGTCAAAAGGCGGCAACGAGGAATCGGCACGAGTGCTTGATGGTCGCAACATGAAACCACCTGCAGTGTGGAATGCGTTGTAACCACAGATGTTCGTACGCGACCGAGCGGCACGCACAAGTGCATCTACCTCGGGTTCGGACATTGGGTGATCGCCTGATCCTAAAACGTTGGTGCCCCAACCTGCAGGGAAGTTGCGGTTGAGGTCGAGGCCGGCTGGGTCGCGCGGCATGGGAATGGTGAACCCATCAAAGTTCTCGAGCAAACCTTCGTCGAGCAATCGATATCGAGTTTTGCCCGCAGGTGCACCAAGTGGCCCAACTGCCACCATCACACGGGCGTCATCGTCGTGTTCCATCCACGCACCATCAGCGTCAACAATTCGCATGGTACGAATAGAGCCATCGCCGTCTATATCTTCAACACTTAAACCCGGCCAACGATGCCCATCGCGCCAAGGCCACGAACGCACGCTTGAACGGTGATACAACGGCCTGTCGGCTAGCGCGTCCTCGACACCATCCGGATTCACCCGCGGCACGATATAAAAAGTGCGCGTGCGCAGGGCCTCGGTCACATGGTCGTGCTTTCCGAAGTTGTTGGCAAGATAATCCAAGATGAACAGTGCACCAACTCCACCTGTTACTTCGGTTGCGTGAATGTTGGCATCAATCCAGTGCGCTGGCTTGGTGTTGTGCGCACCTGTTGCACTATCTGTAACCGTTGCAATCCACAAATCGCGGCCTTTGTGCGACTTGCCATATGTTTCCAGTTCTACAAGCCCAGGAAATTGCTGTTGCAGTTGCTGTAGCCACGTCACCATTTCGTCGTAGCGAAGGAATCGGTCGAACAGATAAGTCATAGCGCAAAGGTTACGCTGTGGCTGAGGAGGTCATCCGATGCCCCATATTCCAGTGTTTATGCACGCAACTGGAAAATGGCGCCCTCGGTGGCGCGGTCGGGTTCACGCCCTTGCTGTTGCCGTCACTATCCCCGCAGGCATCATTCTCACTCTTGTCACCCCTGCAGGCATTGCGCGATTTGCTGTCGGTGTTTATGCACTGTCGCTACTTGCGTTGTACTCAACATCCGCCTCGTATCACTTGTTTACACGCTCAAAACGAAGTCAGCGCACGATGCAACAAGTGGATCACGCAATGGTCTACGTGCTCATTGCTGGTTCGTACACACCAGTGTGTCTATTGGCTTTACCGCGCACCGTTGGTGTTCCCTTCTTGCTTGCAATTTGGGCGGCTGCAGCAGTGGGCATGGGGCTCAAGATTTCATGGAAAGCAAAGCGCGTTGGACATGCGTTGTACTTGATCATTGGTTGGGCTGCGTTGATCATCTTGCCGTGGGCCTATCACCGCGCTGGGTTTACAAGCCTGCTCTTGTACGCGCTAGGCGGCATCGTTTACACCGTTGGCGCGGTGTTGTTTTACATGCAAAAACCAAAACTCATTCCGCACATCTTCGGATTTCACGAGGTCTGGCACGTGTTCACTGTTGTTGCCGGCATCCTGCAGTTTGCAGGAGTTGGCGTGTTGATTGCCCGCGTTGCCTAACTTGGTTTAGTTCTTTGGCTTTGGATCGCGGCGATTGACACCGAGCGAAACAATGGTTGCTGGAATAAAAAATGCACGGCCATGGAATTTGACATCGTCCCAATGTTTTGTCGTTACTGGCGCATGCCATGCACGGATGCGATAGATGAGGAACAACAAGATCAAAGCGTGTAGCGAGATAATCGACCATGCAAAGCCTTGAGTGCCAATAATGTCAAGAAATGGTGCCGCAACGAGTGGGCCGATCATTGCACCAAGGCCATACAGCGTGACAAGCTGCGATGCCGCGGCCCCCATTTGCTCTGGTGAAACCCAGTCGTTGGTGTAGGCGCCGCCAACTGCGTACAAGGGAAAACTAAAGCCTCCGATGGCAAACAGCAGGGCAGTCGTGAACCAACTACTTGGCGTTTGGGTGAGCATGAGCAGGCCCATAACAATGACGGCAATCGAACTGAGCACGCCAATGATGCGTCGATCGATGTCGTCGGATGCCGAAGAGATGGGCCAGGTGAGCGCCATACCACCAAGTTGGATCGCAGCAATCAAGATGCCAACACGACCGACACCAAGGCCTTCACGTGTTGCATAGATGACAGCCATACCAAGCAGGCCGCCGTGTGCGAGGCCAACAAGCAAGATGGTGCCAGCACCTGTTGGAACAATCTTTGCTAGTTCACGCAAAGTGATGTGGGTGTTATTTTCAACTGCTGGTGTTGCTGCTTGCTCCGACATTACGACCGGAATGACTGCAAGCGATGAAATGACAGCAGCAAAAGCAAAGCCGGTGAGTGTGCGAGCGTCAAAATTAAATACAAGCAATTGACCGGCGCCGTACGCGCCGATTGTCACCACGTTGTACATGGCAAGTAGGCGGCCGCGGAATGTGTTGGTGGCGAGGCCGTTAAGCCACGACTCGGCAACTACGTAGAGACCCGCGAAACAAAAACCAGTGCTGGAGCGCATGATGATCCATACCAATGGCGAGTCGTACACACCAGTAATAAGTACCGAGGCGCTGAGCAACGATGCGAGCGCGGCATAGACACGAATATGACCGACTTGTTTGAGTGCTCGAAGCGTGTACCAAGAACCGAGCAAGAAGCCCGCGTAATAGGCGGTGGTGATACCACCGCTGACGATGGTTGGAAGGTTTTTCAATTCTGCGCGGATGCCGACAAGGGTGCTGTAGACGCCGGCAGTGATTAACAGCAGGGCGAGGCCAGTGAAAAGCCCCCAAGTGGAGAGCAAAATTGTTCGTCGATTGGCGTTGAGTTTGGGGAGTAAACGCACCGCATCAGTCAAGCACGGTGGATAGATCTGATTGAGTTTCTCCCGTTGTCAGCAACTAGCCTGAGTGCAATTCGGGTCGCTAGCTCAGTTGGTAGAGCAACGGACTTTTAATCCGCAGGTCCAGGGTTCGAGCCCCTGGCGACCCACTGCTGGCAGTGACGATAGTGGATATCTATTTTAGAGATACCTACCAATGGGTAATCTCTTTGACTGATACCCGTGCGATACTGGAGACATGATCATTTCACTGTTAATCGTTGTTGCAGTCGCCCTCGTAGGACACGTCGTTGTTTCGACAGCGGTGGACTCCTACAACGGCTACGGCGATAACGGCCCAGACTTCCGCCTCTAGATCACACGGCACCGTAGAGGGTGTCTGAGTGCTGCTCGCTAGGGCGAGACTGTAGGTAATGAGCGCAGTTGAGGCAGTTACGAACCAGGTTGATTTGTCAATCACTGGAATGTCGTGCAACGCATGTGCAATGTCGATCGAGAAAGGTCTGCTCGCACTCGACTCGGTAGAAGCCACAGTCAACTTTGCGACCGAATCGGCAAGGATCACGTTCGACCCATCGATTGTTGATGTTACGCACTTAGTTTCCACTGTCGAATCGCTTGGATATGGCGCACGAACCCTTGCCGAGACAACACCCGACATGTTGGATGCGGAAGTGCGGGAACGTGTTGCATCACTGAAGGTGCGTTTAACGATCAGCGCCGGTTTGGGTGTGCCGGTAGCTGTGGTTTCGATGGTGTCGGCACTGCAGTTTAAGAATTGGCAGTGGTTTGCATTGATGTTCTCGGCACCAGTTGTCACATGGGGTGCGTGGCCGTTTCATCGCGCCGCATTAATGAATGCGCGACACCGGAACACCACGATGGATACGTTGATCTCGCTTGGAGTGTTTGCGGCAACTGCTTGGTCGGTCTGGGCGTTGGTGTGGGGAGACGTAACAGCGCATTCGGGGATGACCGGGATGAGCGGTGGAATCCACGTTTATTTCGAAGTTGCAATTGCAGTAACAATCTTTCTTTTGGCGGGCAGATATTTTGAGGCCCGAGCGAAGCGACGTGCCGGAGACGCGCTGCGCGCCCTTTTGGCGCTTGGCGCACGAACGGCAACAGTGCTGCGCGATGGTGAAGAGGTGGTCATTGACGCTGCTCTCATCAAAGTTGGAGAGCGATTCGTGGTTCGGCCAGGTGAAATTATTGCAGCCGATGGAATAGTTGAAGAGGGCGAATCGTCAATTGACGCATCCATGCTGACTGGCGAGAGCGTGCCGGTAGACGTTCGAAGCGGGAGCAAAGTAACGGGAACAACCGTGAATCTTTCTGGCCGTTTGATTATTAAGGCGCGACGGGTTGGCGCCGATTCGACATTTGCTCAGATGACGAAACTGGTACGTGATGCACAGTCAACCAAAGCGCCGGTGCAAAAACTGGCGGATCGAGTGAGCAGTGTGTTTGTTCCAACCGTGATTGTGTTGGCGCTACTCACTTTTTTGGCGTGGTACTTCTTGGGCGATGATGTAGATCGGGTTGCCGATTCGTTTACCGCTGCGGTCGCCGTATTGATAATTGCTTGCCCGTGCGCACTTGGTTTGGCCACACCAACAGCATTGATGGTGGGAAGTGGGCGAGCGGCGCAAATGGGAATTGTGATTAAGGGTGTGGACGTGTTGCAAAGTACGCGGCGCATCGACACCGTGGTCTTTGATAAGACCGGGACGGTAACTACGGGCGTCATGCAACTTGTTGATGTTGTGGTGGGTGTTGGGGCTACGCGGGCAGAGGTGTTGGGCTTGGCGGGCGCCGTAGAGCACGCAAGCGAGCACCCGGTGGCTAAAGCAATTGCTTCTGCCGCCAAAGCCGAATTGGGGCAATTGGAAAGCGTGCAGCAGTTTGAATCGGTGGCTGGAATGGGAACGTCTGGAGTTGTCGACGGCAAACGAGTGTTGGTTGGTGGTGAGGCGCTGATGAATTCGCGCACCGTCATTATTTCGGCAACGCTACGAAGCGCATTGCAAGAGGCCCGCAATGGTGGCAACACGGCGGTGCTGGTTGCTTACGACGGCTCGGCGAAGGCTGTTTGTGTTGTCGCAGACCGACCGAAGCAAAATAGCGCAGCCGCAATTGCCGAGTTACGAAACTTGGGTTTGCGTCCGGTGCTACTGACAGGGGACAATCGCGCAACTGCAGTGGCTGTTGCAGAACAAGTGGGTATCGAGACCGACGATCAACATGTAATTGCCGGAGTGTTGCCTGCCGAAAAGGTACGGATAGTTGCCGATTTACAAGAACGCGGTTACGCGGTTGCGATGGTTGGCGACGGGGTAAATGATGCCGCCGCGCTTGCGCAGGCAGACGTGGGTATTGCAATGGGCACCGGGACAGACGTGGCGATGAATGCAAGTGACCTGACGATCGTCAGCGGCGACTTGCGTTTGGTGTCCGATGCAATTTTGTTGTCTCGAGCAACGTTACGCACGATTAGCGCAAACGTTTTTTGGGCCTTTGCTTACAACATTGCAGCAATTCCGTTAGCGGCGCTTGGGTATATGAACCCGATGTGGGCCGGGTTGGCAATGGCGTTCTCTAGCGTCTTTGTGGTGAGTAATTCGTTGCGCTTGCGGACGGCGAAACTTACGCCGCATACTGCATTCGTTCACGCAACTCGATAAGCGCAGTGTGCTGCCAGGCGCGAATTGTGCGCAACGAAACTCCGTACTCTTCGGCGGCGGCGCGTTGTGAAACTCCGCCGAGCAACAAGTCGAGCATGGCTCTGGATTTTGAGGAGAATGTCCATGTGTTCAGTTGCGAGCGAAGTTCTGCCAATACCGCGACAGCATCGCGCTCGGTGTTGGTTTCTTCGCACTGAAATTCGAAGTTGTCGGACATAGGAACGGTGAGCAATTCCTTCACTCGCGTTTTGTGAACGAATGATCGGTACTCGGAGTCGCGAACCAAGTTGGAGGCAACTTTGGCTGGGCGTTTGATTATTGGATAAGTGCGAATGAGCACCCACGCATTGGAGACGGTGTCCACGATGGCGTCGTTAAAGCCGCCGACGTTGATTCGGCCCCGACGGCTGGCAATTGCGATGAGTGGAGGCAAGATGCGCTGCAGCACGATTCGCGTGGCCAAGTCGTCGTCGGCGGCTCGAATGACCAGCTGGAGTAGGTATTGATCGCCCTCGGAGTCTTTTGGTGGACGGCTGTAGCCAGATCGGTACAAGACTTCGTCGAGGTGCTTAATGCGCGGCCCGGGAAGCCCCCAACTGTTGACTTTGCGCAGTGCGGTTTGATCGCATTGCATCGTTGTCCATTCGTTGACGAGGTTTCGCACAAGTGGAGACGAACCTGATGGGTGAATGAGCGTGGGTGTTTGCAGTGTTGAAGTGGTCATGCCATGCATGATCCAGATGCGAAACACCCGGATGCTCACCGACGATCTCACCCAAAGTCTCACCAATGAAGAATGACTGCGTAGATTAAGGACATATGAGAATTGTTTTACCGTCGGGGACACCGGCAGAGATTGATCAAAGTGCAGTAAACCCAAGCATGGGATTGGTGATCATCCCCGATATTTTTGGACTCAGGCCCCTATTCGAAGAAATGGTTGCCAGATTTGCCAAAGAGTGGAATATGGCAGTGATCGCATTTGAACCATTTCCTGGTCGCACCTTTTCTGATGATGTTGCCGAGCGGTTTGCGGCAATGTCGCAACTGGATGATGACGTCATATTCCGCGATGCGATGCAAGCGGCCGATGCGCTGGGTGTGGAGCGAGTGGGATTGATTGGTTACTGCATGGGTGGCATGTACTGCCATAAGGCAGCACAGCATGAAAGATTTGCGCGTATCGCGTCGTTTTACGGAATGATTCACGTTCCCTCCGACTGGGCCGGGCCAAAACAGGCAGAACCGATTTCGTGTTTGAAAGCAGGTAAAGCCGACCGAGTTCTGGCGATTATTGGTTCGCAAGACCCGTATACGCCACCTACGCAAGTAAACGAGTTGCGTGACGCGGGAGTAACAGTTGTTGAATACGAAGAAGCTGCGCATGGCTTTGCTCACGACTCGGCTCGGCCCGCACATAGAGCCGAAGATGCGGCAGATGCGTTTTCACGAACGCATCGTTGGTTGCTTAGCTAGAACGAACTTCCATGCGGTCGCGCATCTTGATGTGATAACGACGATCCTGTTGCTCGAGCCAACCTAAGCGAATGAAACTTGCGATGGCTTTGTTGACGCGCTCTCGCGAGGCTCCAACCATGCCGGCCAGTTCTTCCTGAGTGACAGGCAATACAAATTCGTTGCTGCCGCCAGAAAGCTCGAGCAATCTTTTTGCAGTGCGGCCAGTTACGTCGAGGAAAACGCTGTCGGCCAATACTTCGTCCATGGTGCGCAAGCGTGCAGCAAGAAGTGTGATCACTCCCCACAACATGTCTGGGTGCTGTGACATTTGCTCGCGAATTGGTGCATAAGCAATGCGCAAAACCGAAGATGGTTCGATTGCTCGGGCCATTGCGCTGCGTGGGCCGTTGTCGAGCATCCCAAGTTCGCCGAACAAGTCGCCAGTTTCCATGAGCGCAAGCATGCTCTCGCGGCTGTCGAGTGGTTTGTTACCGATAGCAATAGCAATTCGACCGCTGAGCACTACGAATAGTGCGTCTGGGCTGTCACCTTCGTTGAATAAAACATCGCCTCGTTGCAACTTTTGTGTTTGGGCCAGGGCACCAAGCTGGGTAAGTACTGCTGGAGGTGTTTGAGCAAAAAATGAAGTTTGGGAGAGTAGTTCTTCGTGTGTCATGCGAACTAGAACGGTACTACCCTAAATGAGCGTGACAACCGCAGCGAACGAGATTGTTTGGACAATCGTGGTCGCGGCGGGCACTGGGGCTCGATTTGGTGGGCCAAAACAGTTTGCGATGCTTGGCGATCGGCGAGTTCTTGACTGGTCGGTAGAAACGGCGCGGGGCGTAAGTGCGGGAGTAGTCGTTGTACTGCCCGAAACCGAAGCGGAACGCGAAGGTGGCGTGATTGGCGGAGCAACCCGAAGCGAATCGGTACGTCGGGGTTTGGCGGCAGTTCCTCCTGAAGCAACCGTTATTTGTGTGCATGATGCTGCACGTCCTTTTGCGACCGAACATCTTTATATGGAAGTAATTGCTCAAGTGCACAACGGCGCTGATGGCGCAGTGCCAGCGCTGGCGGTCACAGACACAATTAAGCAGGTTGATGCCAGCAACGTAGTGGTGCATACACCCGACCGATCGTCACTTGTAGCAGTGCAGACACCACAAGCATTTCGCGCAGGCGTGTTGCGCACGGCGCATGCATCATCGCCCGAAGGAACAGATGATGCGACACTCTTAGAGGTGTTAGGCAGGAAAGTGGTAGTCGTCGCTGGCGAAGTGTTGAACCGCAAACTGACGGCACCCGAAGATTTGGAATGGGCTCGCGCCACCGCGCGAACCGAAGTGTGAAAAGGTAGAACGACAATGACGGTGCAGACGCGCGTAGGCCAAGGTTTTGATATCCATCGATTTGTTGATGGTCCGTCAGACCGCGTGTTGGTACTTGGTGGTGTCACGTTCGCGGGCGAGCGTGCGCTTGTCGGGCACAGCGATGCTGATGTCATTGCACATGCAGTGGCTGACGCTTTATTGGGCGCCGCTGGTCTTGGCGACATCGGACAACACTTTCCCGATACCGAACCGCAATGGAAAAATGTTGACTCATTGAAATTGCTGGAGAAAGTTGCCGCGATGCTGGGCGAGGCTGGTTACGAGATTGGCAATGTCGATTGCTCCGTTGTGTGTGAACGACCCAAACTTGCTCCACACCGTGATGCAATGCAACAAAACTTAAGCAAGGCTGCAGGTGCGCCAGTGTCGGTGAAAGGGCGCCGGGCCGAAGGCTTGGGTGCACTTGGTCGCGAAGAAGGCATTGCCTGCTGGGCAGTTGCCGTTATAGAACGGAAGATCTCATGAAGCCACGTAGTTCAGGTTCTGGTCGAGGAAAAAACCTAAGTGGTACAAAACGTTTGGGTGCAAAAACTGGAGCACCTCGCGGTGCCAAACCAGGTGCGCCTCGTAGTGCGAAGCAGGCACCAAGACAATCTCTTAAGGATCGACCGAAGCGCCCTGCTGCTGTGCGAGATGCACATAGCCCGCGTGCACCACGACCAGATCAGCACGGCTTGGGCGGTGCACAGATCGAAGGCAGGCAAGCCGTCCGCGAGTTGTTGATCGCACGAAAGCGACGCGCTTTTGAAGTTTGGATTTCGAATGACATCGATGACAACGAAGTAATTAATGACATCATCGAGTTGGCGAATGATCAACGCGTTCCTGTTCGTCGTGTTGCTAGAAAAGAAATTGAGCGCGAAGCACGAAGCGAAGCCCCGCAAGGTGTGCTGGCGATGGCAGCACCTA
>CAZNBF010000022.1:9763-14404 GCA_964571325.1 uncultured Acidimicrobium sp. | reverse complement strand
CGAAGTTCCATCTCCACCGCCGCCAACAAATCTTCTGCGTCTTCATCATCGAGTGATAAGTCGGCATTGCGCGAGACGCGGAACGTGTAGCACTGTTCGATGTTCATTCCAGGAAACAGTCGGCCAAGATTGGCGGTAATCACATCCTCAATCAACACAAAGCGAGTGGACCCGGGAACCGACATGAAGCGCGGGAAGTTTTGTGGCATCTTGACGCGAGCAAAGCGGCGTTCCTGCGTGCGCGGATCGTTGGCGATGATGGCAAGATTGAGGGCAAGGTTGGAAATGTACGGAAACGGATGCGCAGGGTCTACCGCAAGCGGTGTGAGCACCGGGAAAATCCTGGTCTCGAACTGCTCGGCCAAATACTCGCGCTCTTCGGGACTTGCGTTTTCCCAACTCACTATTTCTATACCGTGCTGGATCAACTGGGGAACAAGTTCGCTGTTCCACGTGTTTTCTTGCGCATCGACAAGCTGCTGCACGCGCCGACCGATTGCAAGCAATTGGGCTTGAGGCGTGCGGCCATCCGGAGTTGGCGTATGAACGTCTGCAGCAATCTGATCCTTTAACGCAGCAACACGAATTTGATAAAACTCATCAAGGTTGCTGCTAAAGATGGCAGAGAACTTGCAACGTTCCAGAAGAGGGATGCCAATATCGCCTGACAAGGACAACACTCGCTCGTTGAAGTCGAGCCAGCTCAGTTCACGGTTAATCAATCGGGCATCGATACCCGAAGCATAGGAACTGCTCAATGCCGGCGTATTGCGGCGAAGTAGTTGTCGCCAAGAAGTCATTAATGATTCACTTGCTCGTCATGTTGGCGAAGTTCGCCATTCATCCAGCGCGGGTTTCTAGGCGTCTGCTGCCCAACCCAATTCCCACTCGACGGTAATTCTCTCGCGCTCAGCATCGCGGTTCACGCGTTCTTGATTGCGGCGAAACTGTGGGTCGTTGCGCGGCAACAACACCAAGCGTGCAAGTACACGGGCGCGAAACTCTTCGAGCAGATTTGGGTCGCCGAATTCGCTGTAGACCTCCCAATGCGGGGATGCTGGGCCTAGATACACAATGCGGGCATGGCCGCGTGAAGGCTCGACAATTGCTGCAGTTTCTGACATTCCGTTAAGGCTATCGGCAGAACTTACCGAGTTCTTACCTATAAAAATTGCCCCTTCAACCGCCGTGCGATACGGTTTTGTTTAACCCCAATGGATAACAACATTCGTTCAACTCGATGGATGGGTCAAGGCAATTGCCGTAACTTCCCGCCCGCCGTTTTCTTCCCTGTTGATGGTGCCGGCGTCGACAGGGCTCGCGCAATTTGTGCCTCGTGCCCAGTTGTCAACGACTGCCTCGAATACGCGCTCTCCGAACACATCGATCATGGTGTTTGGGGCGGTTGTTCCGAGCGCGAACGGCGACGCATTGCTAAGCGCCGTCGCATTGCACTTCGCGTTGCGGACTAGGTGCGTCAAAGTCGGCAACTAGGCTCGCAAGGTGGCAAACGATGCGGACAACCTCACAATTGCCGCACTCGACATCGGAACAAACAGTTTCCATATGGTTATTGCCAAGCCAGTTGTTGGCGGCTTTGAGGTAATCGCCCGCGAGAAAGAAACCGTGCGCATCGGTCACGGATCTGGCGAAATGAAACAACTCGATGCCGACGCAATCGAACGAGGCATTGCTTGCCTGGCCAGAATGCGTCGAGTTGCCGATTCGCACGGCGCCGAAATTAGGGCCGTAGCAACGAGTGCTGTACGCGAGGCAAAGAACAAGTCGGATTTTCTGCGTCGAGCACGGAAAGAAGCCAACATCGAGATCGAGGTGATTTCCGGCGTCGAAGAGGCACGACTCATTCACCTTGGCGCGCTGCACGGTATAGGCGAACCGGATAAGACCATGTTTTTGTGCGATATCGGTGGCGGATCAACCGAGATCGTTCTTGGCAACGAAGACGAAGAGATGATTGCCCGCAGTTTCAAACTTGGCGCAGTGCGACTGACCGACCGCTTTTTTAGCACTGCTGCATTGCACCCCAGCGCTGTTGGCAGCTGTCGCGCCTTCGTTCGTTCCACATTGATGGTGCTCCAGTCAGAGATGGCCGAAATGGGTCACGAAATCGCAGTGGCGTCATCGGGTACCGCAGAGACGGTTGCCAAACTAATCAATGCTCGTACAGGCAATACCGAGCCGAAAACAATGAACAGGTTTGCGTTCAGTGGTAAGGACATTTCCGAAACCGTTAAACAACTTGCCAGTGTCTCAACGGTCGAAGAGCGTCAAAAAACGTTCAATCTGGATAAAAGTCGTTCCGAAATCATTCTTGCGGGCGCCATCATTCTTGAAGCGATCTCGGATGTTTTCGGAATTTCAACATTCATGTACAGCGACTACGCACTTCGCGAAGGTTTGCTAATTGACACGCTGCAGCGCCGCGGGCTTGGCCCAGAAGCGAGCGAGGTGGATGCGGCGATGCGTAGTGTGCGCCTGCTCGCCGACCGCTGCGACGACCGACCAGAACACTCGCAGCACGTTGCCCGAATTGCCGGTCAACTTTTTGATCTGTTGCACCAACGACTTGGCCTTGATGCTTCCACCAAGCGCCTTCTTGAAGCAGGCGCACTACTAGCAAATGTTGGTGTGGTCATTTCACATTCGAAGCACCATTTGCACTCCTATTACGTCATCCGTAACTCCGAATTGGTTGGGCTCAGCGACAGAGAAATCGAACTCATTGCCCAGGTAGCGCGCTATCACCGCAAGGGCTTGCCGAAGTTGGAGCACAAGGAGTTTGCGGCATTGGATTCGTCCGACCAGCACATCGTCCGTGCATTGGCTGCAATCTTGCGCATTGCCGTTGGGCTCGACCGAACGCAGGACGGACGGGTCAAAAAGATGTCCGTGGCACTGACGGATCTTGATCTCAATATCTCGTTTACCACGTCAAAAAAATTGGACAACGAGCTGAACGAGTTTGCGGCCAACGAGCGTCGCTCGCTACTTGCCGAGGTGCTTGGCTTGCGCGTGAAAATTTCCGCCAGCTAACGCCGGCGAAGCACGTGTTCGAAACTGCCAGTTACGCCGAGGGCGTGTCGTTCTTCGGGGCTTCGTCCTTACCTGCGGACGACTGACCCTTCTTGAACTCTTGCTGAGCCTGACCAAGATTGCGAGCAATCTTTGGCAGACGCGAGCCAAACAAGGCAACTGCGATAACTAATACGACGATCCATTCCCAACCTGAAGGCATGGCTTCAGGGTAGCACGGCGACCCCGAAATGCGATAAGCAAGACGGATGCTTGAATGCGTCATAAACATCAGTGAAGGCGGCAACCCCGAGAGCCTGAATGCCCTGCGGGAAAAACTCGGCCCAGACCTGCTCAATGTGCATAGCGATGCCGACCACAACCGCAGCGTGTTCACGCTTGCGGGTACCGATGCCTCCCGTGTTCTTGCTCGCGAAGCCATCTCAATGTTCGATATTTCTGCGCACGCCGGAGTGCACCCGCGCGTAGGCATTGTGGATGTTGTTCCCTTTGTTGCACTCGAGCCCAGCACTTTCGATGAGGCCATGCACGCGCGCAATGAATTTGCTGCGTTCGCATCTGAAGAATTGGGAGTTCCATGTTTTCTCTATGGGCCAGAACGAACACTGCCTTACATCCGCAAACATGCTTTCATCGACTTGCTGCCAGACTTCGGGCCGGCGAACCCCCACCCAACTGCAGGCGCAATGTGTGTTGGCGCAAGGCCAATTTTGATTGCCTACAACCTGTGGTTGAAGGACTCGACGCTGGATGTGGCAAAGCGAATATGTGCTGAAATTAGGAGCGAATCGGTGCGAACGCTTGCCTTGCAAGTTGGCCCAAGTGTGCAGGTAAGTATGAACCTCATTGCACCAGAGGTAACTGGGCCAGACAAGGTCTACGACGCGGTTGCACAATTTGCAGAAATTGATCGAGCCGAACTCGTGGGGCTTGTTCCTTCACGCACGCTTGCAGCAATTCCTCGGCAACGTTGGGCGCAACTCGACTTGAGCACTGAGACAACTATTGAATGGAATCTTGCGGAACGCAACCGTAAGTTGCGCGCTTAAAACAATTGGCGCAGATTAAGCGCTAACGATGTTGCGCGTAGCCTGAGCACGCTGGCGTCGGAGTCGACGGCGCTCGCGCTCGGATAGACCGCCCCAAATGCCGAATTTCTCGCCATTTGCAAGTGCGTACTCGAGGCAATCCTCGCGTACGACGCAGCCCTTGCAGACTTCTTTTGCTTCACGGGTTGATGCACCACGCTCGGGGAAAAATAGGTCGGGGTCGACACCGAGGCAGTTTGCCTGGTCTTGCCATGCCCTATCTGCGCTCAGCGCGATGTGATCTTCTTGCACTCTATTTTCCTCCTGAAGCCTCGGACCCAGTCGCGAACACGCGCCTACACCGAAGTAATTACAACGGTGTCATTGTGGCAAAGATACGGGCAAATTGCAAATACACGCCTTACGAGGCTCGTCGCCTACCCCGAGACATCTCTCGTTTGTGCTCCAGAAAATCCACCAGCACATAGTCGCCCAAGGTGTCGGGGGATGTGAAAAAAGCCCTTCCCTTATTGACTTTTGTGAGCTGTTCGACAAAACG
>CAZNBF010000022.1:6519-9663 GCA_964571325.1 uncultured Acidimicrobium sp. | reverse complement strand
AAATCGTCTGGCAATAGTTTCACTGGCAGCCCAGGCCCACCGCGCCGAAGTGCATTGCGCAACGTGCCGTGCAAATCAAGACGGAACGGGTCGCCAAATTCGTAGGGCTTCGTATCATTCGCACGTTCGTGACCGACACCAGTTGCATCCAACTTGTGCTGCCCCAACATGTCCTTGTTCAACTTGCCAAACAAATCGCTTAATGCATTTGCGCCCAATTTACGAATGGCGCGCGGGGTCAGTTGCAGCCTTCCCTCCTTCTGGTCAATCAGCCCAGCGTCCTGCATCATCTTCGATAATTGGGACAGCTTTTCCAGCGATTTCGCAGCATCGTCGCCCAGCAAATCCCGCACCCTGTCCATGTCCGCCTCTGCCAAAACCGCAGGATTACTGGCGTTTTTCATCAAATTCTCTAGTTGGTCGAGGTCGGCCAAATCCTGCATCGACTGCATCGCCTGCTGGAAACCCATCGGTTCTTGGCCCGAAAAGTCGTAGCTCTTCTGCCACCCAGCCTGGGGAAACATCGACTGAAGATTTTGCGAGAGTTGATCCATCTGCCAACGCAGATCCATATCTTCAAGCAACTGTTCGGAGAGTTGCTGCAATTGTGCACGCTGCTCTGGCGTCATCGAGTTGAGCATGGCTTGGGCCTGCGCCATTCGTTGTGCCATTGCTTCCAACAACTCATCGAGGCTTTGCGGATTTTCGGGAAAGAAATCACCAAACTTTTTCATGAATTCCTCGAACTGAGGATCTTCACCATTTTTGCGCCGCTCGAGCATCTCGTTCAGCGCCGCCATCATGTCTTTCATTCGCGCCATGTCCTCGGCCGACATGTTTTGCATTGCGCTGGACACCTGATCAAGGTGCTGCTGCATCAATTGTTCGCGCAATTTCTCCATTAATTGCTCGAAACGCTGCTGCGCATCCTTGGACTGAAAGTCGTAATGCTGCAGTTCGGAAACCTTGCCCGCCAGGTCGTCGGGCAACATATCAAGCCGGAAGTTTCTGTCCATCGCCGACTGTTTGGCAGTCTCTGCTCGGCGTTCGTCTCCGGAATTTGCAGCCTGCTCCGTGTAGTTCTGAATTGCGTGCCGTTCTTCATCAACAATGTCGTTGAGGGCATCAGCAATTTCCGAGTACACACCGCCCAAATCTCCGCGCTCCTGAATCTCTTGGCGCTGCTCACGAAGTTTTTGCATTAGCTCGCGCATGCCTGCAATGCGTTCGCCATTGGCATCTCGCAGGCCGTCTTGCATCATCTTTCGAAGCGCGCTGTTGACATCCCCGTGGTACAACAGATCGTCTGTCATTTCATCGAGCAACGAATCCGCATCCACCTCGAAACCCCGCTGCGTGCCATCCCAGCGCGAATAGGTGAAGCGCGAACTCATAGGCGCACGATAGTGCTGCCTACAGGCCCAACTAGCACGGAACCCGACCCCCCAAGACATCCGTCACACCCCTATGCTGATGGGCACTATGCGCTTCGGCCGAACCTTTATCTTCGTTGACCTCTCTGGTTTTACGAACTACACCGAGAGCTACGGCGACGGTGCGGCCGCCCAATTGCTGGCCCAATTCCGTGGCATCGCCCGAGCCGTTGGTTCACACCAAGGTGTTCGAATCGACAAATACCTGGGTGACGGTTTGATGGCTGTTGCAGTAGAAGCAATCGACGGCATCACGTTTGCAATGGAACTCCAGCGACATGCAGTTACCGCTTGTGCCCCGCTGTCGCTCCGTATCGGCATCGCCACTGGCGACACCATGTTGTTTGAAGGACAGGACTACATCGGGTCTGCGCCAAACTTGGCCGCACGACTGTGCGACGCTGCCGCGCTTGTTGGCACGCTCATTCCCGAAGATCAAGCAAACGACTTGCCGCTTGGCGTGTATGCAGTTGCACACGAGCCCGTTTTGCTTCCTGGATTTGCCCAGCCTGTCGAAGTGGTTGCTCTTGCCGGCGAGCCGCTTATTGATGGTCGTTACGACATCAACGAGTTCTGGACTCGCTCACCGTTTGTTGGCTAGCGCCGTTTAGGTGCGCGAGCGATAGGTAGAACGAGCCCCGCTTGAGTCTTTGTTGAGGCGCTTCGACAAGTGCAAACCCTCCAGCACAAACTCCACAGCGCTTGCCTGCGTGGCTTGAGACGCGTCGGCGGGCACAAGCAGTCCAACTAAGTCGCGAAGTGCTGGAACATTGGCAAAGAGCCCTACGTAGTCGGATGACGACACATCTTCGCCTGCGTGTGCAACCACACCTTCGTCGAATGCGGCAAGCACATCCCGAATCTTTTCTGAGGTAACTCGCTGCTTGAACACTTGCAGCACCGAAGCTTTCACGATGTTCTCGAGAATGATCGACTCGCGACCTTCCTCCATGCTTTCAATTTCAATCTTTCCTGCAGTTGACGCCGCAAGAGCCACCAAATCACTAACGCGTGGTGCAACTTGTGTTTCGCCAACCCTGAGCGCGCGGCGAACAGCATTGGCCGCCAGGGTTTCATAGTTGCTGACCGACAACCGAACGCTCACACCGCTGCGCTGGCTCACGTGCGTGCTGGCGCGTGCGGTATGGCTAATGGTCGAGATGATTTCTTCCATGAATTCGGGCCATTGCACCACCACGTCGCCAATGCTCGAAGTTCGGGCCTCTTGGCGCACGATGTGCATTTCGGTTGCAACTTCAAGCGGATAGTGAGTGCGAATTTGGCTTCCGAAACGATCCTTCAACGGGGTGATCATTCGGCCACGGTTGGTGTAATCCTCGGGGTTTGCAGACGCAACGAGCATCACATCGAGTGGCAAACGAATCTTGTAGCCACGGATTTGCACGTCACGTTCTTCCAACACGTTGAGCAAGCCCACCTGGATGCGCTCTGCCAAGTCGGGCAATTCGTTGATCGCAAAAATGCCGCGATTGGTGCGAGGGACCAAGCCGTAGTGAATGGTCAGTTCGTCGCTGAGGTAACGGCCTTCAGCAACTTTGATGGGGTCTACTTCTCCGATCAAGTCGGCAATTGACGTATCGGGAGTCGCAAGCTTTTCGCCGTATCGATCGCTGCGATGTACCCATGCGATTGGCAAATCGTCGCCGTGTTGTTCCAACAACTCGCGCGCATGGCGCGACACAACGTTGTA
>CAZNBF010000022.1:0-6419 GCA_964571325.1 uncultured Acidimicrobium sp. | reverse complement strand
GCCTTCTGCACGCGCACAGTCCGCTTGCCAGTAATTGTCATTTTCCCTGCTTTATCAACCACCACCACCTGGAACGACGAGTCGCCCAGCTTGTTTTTGGTGATCTTGATGGCACGTGCCGCTGCGGCCGGCACTGTCTTCACCAGCACACCATCGCGGTACACGTGCACCATTGACAGAGCGGGCGCCTGCACTTTGAGCACGACGTTGTTGCCCACCACCTTGGACGAAGCGGGTGACGACGCTGCCGCCAGCACTTCGGCTGGAAGCTGCGACCCGATTTTTGGATTGGTCAATCGGTTAGAGCCCGGAATTGGTGGTGTTAACCGCTCGGGTGCAGGGCGCGGAATATTCGGGATGTTGGTCCGAGGAACAACAGTTGAGCGCGGCGCAATTGTTGTTGGACTAGTTGTAGCGGGCACGGTCGTGGTTGGAGCGGTTGTGCTTGGGGCTTCTGGCTCATCGCCGCCAGAATCACCACCACCACCATCGTCACCGGGGCTGCTCGGAATTGTTGTGGAAGTTGGGGGAACAGTTGTGGACGGCGAAGAGGCCTGTGGCGGACTTGCACTGAGGCGCGAATAGGCCAGCAAGTTGGGAGAACCAGCCCCCGCATTTTCAACAGCATTGGATGTTGCCGTCGAGGTAATCCAGGCTGCAATTTGCGCAACATTGCTATCTGGTGCAACTCCTAAACCAAGTGCCGCAACGCCAGCAACGTGCGGAGAAGCCATCGAAGTTCCAGAAATGGTGTTCGTCGCTGTAGTCGAGGTAAACCATGCCGACAAAATGCTCGAGCCCGGAGCAAAGACATCGAGGCAAGATCCATAATTGGAAAACGACGAGCGGGCATCGGCGGAAGTTGTTGAACCAACAGTTATTGCAAGTGGTTCGCCAGCCGGCGAAGTTTGGCACGCATTGGCGTTGCTGTTTCCCGCCGCGACAACAAAAACAACACCATCACGAACGCCGTTTTGTACCGCAATATCAAGCGCCGAAGATCGGCCGCCACCAAGACTCATGTTGGCAACCGCCGGCGTTCCGGCAACGTGATGCGCAACAACCCAGTCGATGCCGGCAATAACAGCAGATGTCGAGCCCGAGCCACTGCAATCAAGCACGCGAACCGGAACGATGGCAACACTTGGTGCCACTCCATAATTACTGCCACCAATTGTTCCGGCAACGTGCGTGCCGTGGCCGTTGCAGTCTTCAGTGCCGTTGCCGTCGCTCACTGATGAGTAACCGCTTACCACTCTGCCACCAAACTCGGTGTGCGTGCTGAGCACGCCAGTGTCGATGACATATGCGGTGACGCCGCTTCCGGTGGTGGCACGGCTGACTGTTCCGTTCAGGGGCAGCGCGCGTTGATCGATGCGGTCGAGGCCCCAAAGGGATGTTGCTACTTCAAGCGACGACGCATTGCGAGGAGTAACTGGTGCGGATTGCGCAGAAGATTCGCTTGTACCAATTGCGTTGGTTGCAGTAACGGTGAATGTGTAGTCGGTGTCGTTGGTGAGGCCGACAACTGTGCATGTAAGCGAACCGCTGGATGTGCACTGTTTGGCACCTGGGCTTGATGTGACGGTGTAGCGCGTGATGCTGCGAGCGCCATCGTTCAGTGGCGCCTCCCAATAAATTGCTGCACTTGCATTGCCTGCACTACCGCGCACGTTGCGTGGCGCCGTTGGAACGGCTGGGTCGGGTGCGCGCGTGTATTCCCAGTTCAACGCCGTGAGTCCAGTTTTTCCGCCGTAGCCATCGATTGCGAAGTAGTACGTGTTTCCACTGGTCATTGCAATAGCGACACGGCTCCATGTGCCGCCGCCACTGTCATCGTTTTGGGCAATAGTTGTCAACGCGTTGACTGCGTTGCCCGTGTACGCACCGAGCAACGTATCGAACGCACTCAACCGTGTGTCGACGATGATCGAACCATCCTCAACCGCCACCCACTTGTACCAAAGCGATGCGGATGCGCCATACCCTCCGTGAGTTGGTTCGCCGGGCTGACGCGTTGCCGCCACAGTTGAACTGTTGACCGTTCCAGTGCTGCCGGAAATTGCAGTTGCACCAGAAAACGCGTCGTTGGCATACGCACCGATGACCACAACCGAATTCGAAATGTCAGAGGCAAGGCTGGTGCCTCTGTTGTTGATGGCACTCACGCGGAAGATATGTGCAACGCCCGATTGCAATTGACGAACAGTGGCCGCTGTTGCCGGCGTTGCGCCGTGAGTGATAGTTGCCCACGACGAACCTGAGTTGGTGGAAAACTCGATCAGATAATCGGTGATGGCGGCACCGCCATCGGTTGCTGGAGCGTCCCAATCCAAATTGACTTGCCCTGCTTGCGCGGATGCAACCAAGTTGAGTGGCTTACTTGGTGCAACCGGCGTCCACGGCGTCCACGCATCAGAAACTTCGGATGGTTCGCTCGTTCCGATTGCGTTGCGTGCACTAACTCGGAATTTGTGCGCAACACCATCTATCAGGCCCGTGATTGTGCGCAGTGTTCCGTTGCCGTGTGGCTCGGGCCATGTCGTCCATGATGCACCGTCGTTGATGGTGTACTCAATCACATAGTTGGTGACCACCGAACCGCCGTCGGATGTTGGTGCACCCCACCGGATTGCAACATACGCAGGGCCCACAAGCGTGTTCGTAATACAGCACGGCTCGGATGGAACGCCAGGCTTACGTGCGCCCGTTGATTCGGACGGCGTGCCAACACCTGCCGAATTCTTCGCAGAAACTCGGAAGATGTACGGCGTGCCACTGACAAGTTCGGTAACAGTGACAGCGCGCAGCGTGGTAACCGTGTCGACAAAGATTGACCAGCTAGAGCCATTGTTAGACGAATACTCAATGACATAGTCGGTGACGGTTGCGCCACCATTTGTTGCAGGCACAGACCACGTGAGTGAAATGGAATTGAGATCGACCGTGCCAACAGTGACGGCGAGTGGAGCACTTGGTAACTCCGCCGCCCACGGAACAGCAATGACCACCGAAGACGACGCGCCAGTGCCGAGCGTGTTTGAGGCACTCACCCGAAACTGATATGTCGTTGAGTTAGTGAGACCCGAGACGGTCGAAGTTGTGGAAGTTGACGTGCCGTCGTCGAACGTTGTCCAACTCGTTCCCCCGTCGGCGGAATATTCGATGACGTAGTCAGTGATTGCCGAACCGCCGTTTTGTGCGGGCGCCGACCACAACAAGCGAACTGCCCGATCGATCGCCGTTGCACTCAGCGATTGCGGCGAGGTTGGTACGCCGATAACGGCAGAAGCCGATGACGACGCGTCGCTGGTGCCACCGCTGGTTACCGCGCGAACACGGAACAGATATGTAGTTCCATTATTGAGCCCCGTGACCGTTGCAGAAGTCGCGACAGAAACCCCGTCGTTAAATTGCGACCATGTAGCGGAACCGCTAGGGGAATACTCAACGACGTAATCGCTGATGTCGGCGCCACCAGTTTGGCTTGGGGCCGACCACGAGAGTGATGCTTGGCCAACACCACCAACAGCAGTAAGCGATGTAGGCGTTGAAGGTGCAGTTGGGGCAGGTGTATCGAACGTGGAGCGCGCGTACAACAACAAGTTGGGCGAACTTGCACCGGGGTTCGTCACCTTGTCCGGTGTTGCCACACTCAACATGCGCTGCGCGATTTGTGCGGGCGTTGCGTCCGGGTCGATCTGCAACCACAAGGCGGCAGCACCAGCAACGTGCGGAGCGGCCATCGACGTGCCCGACATAGTGCGTGTCGAACTTGACGAAGTGATGCCAACAGAAAGAATGCTTACCCCCGGTGCGAACAAATCAACGCACGATCCGTAATTAGAAAAACTTGCGCGTGCATCGTTGCTGCCAGTGGCACCCACCGTTATCGCATCAGGTGTTGAGGCTGGCGAGTAACTGCATGCAAGGCGATTGTTGTTTCCTGCCGCCACCACGAACACCACGCCGTCGTCAATACCACGCGTAACGGCTGCGTTCAACGCTGCGGATGCTCTGCCGCCAAGGCTCATGTTGGCAACTGCAGGCACGCCACTTTCGTGATGCGCAATCACCCAGTCAATACCGTTAATCACTCCCGAAGTAGCGCCGCTTCCTGAACAACTGAGAACGCGAACCGGTATCAGCGACACTGCTTTTGCAACGCCATATGTGGAACCGCCAACAGTGCCCGCAACGTGCGAGCCGTGGCCGTGGCAATCGCCCGAGCCGTACGAGTCGGAAATTGCGGTGAAGCCCGAGCCGACACGACCGCCGAAATCGCTGTGAGTGGGCAGGATGCCCGTGTCGATGATGTAGGCCGAGACTCCGGCGCCGGTCTCGTTATAGGAATAGCGCGAGTCGCGGAGCACGTCGCGTTGATCGATTCGATCGAGTCCCCAAGGTGGGTTGATTTGGTCGCCTTGCAACACCACGAGCGTGTCTTGTTCGATTGCAACAACATCCGCGTCTTTTTGCAGACGCAACAGTTCGTCGTCGGACAACTTGGCAACAAACCCATTGAGCGCGTTGCTGAACACCGACAGAACTTGCGCCCCACCTGCTTCTTGCTCGGCTGCAAATGTGCGTGCAACAACACTGCTGCGAAGCGTGACGATGTATTGCCCGGCAATTGGTACACCTGCAAGGTCTTGTAAGTCGGGGCCGATGTCGGCATCTTCGGCTTGCGCACCTTGCCCAACAACACCGTTATTAATCGACAACGTTTGATCACGTTCGACAACAAGCACATCTTTGTCTTTGCGTAGTCGCGCGACATCTTTGGAATCCAGTTCGGCAACGAACCCGTCAACAGCGGATGTGAATACGTCGCTGACGGCGTTACCCATGCCCGCTTCTTTGGCCACTTTGCGCGACACGTTGGTGCCGTCTTTCAATAACACGATGTAGTCGCCGGCAGGTGCAGCGGCCTCGGCGCCGAGTGGCGCAACGCCCGACGTAACGACGGTGAAGAGCAAGGTGGCTACGACCGAGATCGCCGCAGCACGCAGCCTGAATATCCGCCTCATATGCGTATAGATCGGCTGGATCGGGGAAAACTTGAGGACTATGTGGTCAGGGTACCCCCTGGGTGTGCGCTCGTATCCTTTTAGCCATGAACACTTCACACCAGGCGCCGGTCGCCGTTGTCACAGGGGCCAACTCGGGCATTGGAAGGGCTACTGCCCTCCACCTCGCACAGCACGGATATACCGTGTTTGGCACAGTTCGTTCACTGAACAAAGCCGACAAGCTGCTTGCTAAAGCCAGCGAGTTAGGTGTGACTATCGAACTTGTAGAAATGGATGTTGCAGATGACGACTCGGTGCGAACCGGTTTTGCCGACATCATGCGCAAGGTTTCTCACATCGATGTATTGGTGAATAATGCAGGCATCGGTGGAAACGGTGTCACCGAAGAATGCACACCTGCGCAGTATCACGAATCATTTAATGTCAACGTTGTTGGAGCAATACGTTGCACGCAACAAGTGCTTCCTGGCATGCGCGCACGAAAAACCGGAGCCATCATCAACATCACGTCAATTGTTGGCCGCATTGCTGCACTTGCTCAGTCGCCATATGTTGCGAGCAAGTGGGCCTTCGAAGGTGTGAGTGAGGGTCTGGCGCAAGAAGTTGCGCCGTTCGGAATTCGCGTCGCAATCATCGAACCGGGCGTAACGCGCTCGTCGATCTTTAGTAAAAACATCGAGGCACCAAACAGCACTGGCGCATACGACACGCACTACCGCAGAATGTTTCAGTTTTACGCCGCCGGAATTGCGAATGCCACGCCGGCAGAAGAAGTTGGTGCGCTGATCTTGCACGCCATCAATACCGACACGCCTCAGCTTCGTTACCCCTGCTCGTGGGGAGGCCAGGAAATTGTGGATGGCCGAGCCGCCATGACCGATTCCGAGTGGGTTGAACTTGGTGCAGTTCAAGAGGATTCCGCCTATTTCGAGGCCTTCAAGTCCTCATTCGGGGTTGATATCTCCAATAGTTGACAAGTTTAGTCGGGTTTTGGGTATGCTGACCGCCCACCCAAGTACTTCAGGAGAACACCATGACCGTTCGTCTCGGCGATATCGCACCCGACTTCACTGCAGCAACCACGCAAGGCGAGATTAAGTTCCACGACTGGCTCGGCGATTCGTGGGGCGTGTTGTTCAGCCACCCGAAGGACTTCACCCCGGTGTGCACCACCGAGCTTGGCTACGTCGCCAAGATCAAACCAGAGTTTGATAAGCGCAACGTCAAAGTAATCGGCCTCTCCGTTGACAGCGTCGAATCGCACGAAAAGTGGGAAAGTGACATCGGCGAAACACAGGGAACGCCAGTTAACTTCCCGATGATCGGCGACCCAGACCGCACGGTTTCCAACCTGTACGACATGATTCACCCAAACGCCAACGACAC
>CAZNBF010000021.1:0-14493 GCA_964571325.1 uncultured Acidimicrobium sp. | reverse complement strand
GCATCAAGTCAGCAACCAGCTTGCTCTCAGGAACGACTTCAACTTCGCGCATCAGCACGCGAACCGACTCTTTGCCGCGCCCGCTTCGCTCGGCAATAACTAAGTCCTTTACGTAGACGATTCCCTCTACGTCATCGACGTCGTCTTCGTCCTTTCGGAAGATCGGCAGACGACTGAAACCCTCTTCAACCGCGCGGTCGAGCGCTTCCGAGACTGTGAGTGTGTCATCGATGAACACCACGTCTGGGCGCGGAACCATAATCTCGCGAACCACGGTGTCACCAAACTCGATCACCGATTCGATGAGCTCGCGCTCCTCGTGCTCGATAACGCTGTCTTGCGCAGCAGCTTCAACAATCCCCAAGAACTCTTGTTCTCCGATAAACGGCCCTTGCTTAAGACCTTCACCCTTAACGATGATGTTTGTGAGTTTGATCAGAGCGTTCGAAGCAATTCGTAGTGGCCAGAACCGCACGAGCAATTCGATAGGCCGAGCCGTGATGGTTGCGCCTTTCACAGGGTGCAACAACGCGTATGTCTTTGGAACCGCTTCCGCCAACACAAAGAACAGCACGACGTTGATTGCGACACCGATGGCAACACCTGCCGCGCCAAACAGTCTGCCAGCCACAATTCCCATGAGCGTTGCTTGCACTGTTTGACAAACGTTCACCGTGAGCAACAGCGGGTTCACCCACATAGTTGGATGCTCGGCCAAACGCACCAATGCCTTTCCAGATTTGACGCCCTTCTCGGCAAGTGCAGCAGCGCGTGGCTTTGTCATCTGCGACATGCTCATTTCGGCCAGCGCCAAGAAAACCAGCACGAGTAGCAGTACGCCAATAGCCGCGAGCATCCAGTAATCAGAAGTGCTCGGCGTCTTTGCAAACAATGAAATCATGATGGATCTTTCTGGATGTGGAGAAAAGCCGCAGGGGTTTCATGACCCCAATGCAGTGACTCCAAATGAAGTTTTTCGCGTGCATGCATTGCTGCTTCAGAACTCGGTGTGTCGTGGTCGTTGCCGAGCACATGCAAGATGCCGTGAACTACCAGTAGCGCGATCTCGTCATCCAAGTTTCCTGCATGGTTTGGTGCCTGCTTCGCTGCGACCGACGGACACACGACTACATCGCCAAGCAGCAAAGGATGATCCGACAAGTCGAGCGGCTGATGGTCGGGGCTTTTTGACATTGCGCCGGGGCCAGGTGTACGAACAGCCTCTACTGCGTCGAGTGGAAACGACAGAACATCGGTGGGATACGAATTACCCATGTACTGCGCGTTTAGCTCGGTCATTGTCCGCTCATCAACAAAAATCAATGTCAATTCGGTATTGCCCCTTACACCTTCGGCGGTCAACACATTGACTGCAAGCCTCTGCCAGCGCGCGATGTCAACGACAACATCATGTTGCTCGTCGGCAGTGAAAACTTCTATTTCGCCTTCGCCGCCAACGCGACGAGGCTTAGCAAAACTTGGCCTCATTTAGTGTCCGCCTGCCCTATGTGCGCTCGGCGCGGGAGCAACCTTTTCGTAGGCCGCAACTATGTCCGCAACGATTCGGTGACGAACGACGTCATCGGCATTCAGATGGACGAAGGTTAGGTCTTTGATGCCAGTGAGAATGCGCTCGATACCAAGCAGGCCGCTTCGGCCATCTGGAACGTCAACCTGGGTGGTGTCGCCTGTGACAACGACCTTGGTTCCGAAGCCGATTCGAGTGAGGAACATCTTCATCTGCTCAGGCGTGGTGTTCTGTGCTTCGTCGAGAATGACGAAACTGTTGTTGAGCGTTCGGCCGCGCATAAACGCCAATGGCGCAACTTCAACGATCTGACGCTCCAGATATGTCTTCGCTTGTTCTGCACCAACCATGTCGTGCAAAGCATCGTAAAGCGGACGCAAGTATGGATCAATCTTTGCCGTCAAGTCGCCTGGCAAGAAACCCAATCGCTCGCCGGCTTCCACAGCAGGACGAGTGAGGATGATGCGCTGAACGCGTTTCGCAACAAGCGACTGCACAGCCATAGCCACGGCAAGCCAACTTTTGCCAGTACCGGCAGGGCCTACGCCAAAAGTAATGACGTTCTCGTTGATCGCGTGCACATAACGACGTTGGCCAGCAGTTTTTGCTCGCACATTCTTTCCTGTGCTGGTGCGAAGAATCTCTTCGGTCAAGATGACGCTTGGGCTCTCATTGGCTTGCACCATGACTAGGGATCTAGCCAACACGGAGCGATCCAAATTCTCGCCGCGCTGCAGCAATGATGTGAGTTCTTCGAACAATCGGGACAAAGTTGCCGATTGAGCGCCAGTGATCGCTATCTCGTTGCCGCGAACACGAATTGTTGATTCAGGAAACTCGGTTTCGATGAATCGAAGGTGCTCATCACGCTCGCCAAGCAGCCCAGCCATAAGATGCGCGCCAGGAACGACGAAGGTAACGCCAGGAGTGATAGCGGTCATTGACGAATCATGCAGTACGACTGCGGCAGTTACTCATGCTCCCGAAATTCTAGCGGAAACGTACCTTGCTTAGTTTGGCGAGGTGAGCATGCTTTCTTGGGGGCTGTCCGCATGGGAGTTGCTCACAACGGCGGACTTGAAGTCGAGCGCGTAATAGCGCTGCACCGTAAGCGGCAGAAGTTCGGCCTCGCCGACCATCCGCGCCATTCTGCGCATCAATTCGGCTGCTCCACCTGTTGCATTTGGTTGATTCTCTTCGGGCATATCAAACACCAGCAGCGAACCTTCACGGGCCTCCACCGCCATAGCCTGCCGAGCCATGAAAATGCTCGCACCACGAGTGACATAAGCGGGGTCGACAACCGCCCACACCACATAGTGAACACGTCCAAGCTTGAACTTTTCTGGAAAGTGTTGTTTGAAGTAGTGCTCACTGAGCCAGCGCGTTCGTTTGATGTCGGTTGCAATCAAGGTCATTGCAATCGGGTCGTTGTCCTCCCAGACAACCCAAGCCCGGTTGGTCGAATCGCCAAGCTGGTCGTTGAATTCATCGCGATCCAACATCTCGTGAGTCACAGTTTCCTGTGCAAGCTGCAAATACGAACGCGTGTACAAGGCCCACAACTGCTCCCTCAACGTAGGGTCAAGCACTGGTGAGTGACGAGTAACGAACATGTTTGCGGTCTCCAAAACAGGGCGCCGCGAACGACACCCGAGGTCTACACCTCCGCCTACTTCAAAATTACCCCATCCTGAGCCACGAAAATGGGATGTAGTACCGTTTTTCGAGTGACGACTCCTCCATTTGCCCGCGCTTCTTGGGCTCTAATGGGCGTTGGTTTCGTCTTGGCTGTGGCCAACTCTTTTGCGTTATCCACCCAAGTCAGTTCGGCTCTCTATCTCATTGCCACCCTCCAATTAGCGCCAGCTGTGTTTATATCCGTACGCAAACACAGGCCTGATCGGGCCATCTGGCCGACACTTATCGCGATTGCCACGCTCTCTGCAGTTGCCCAATTGTTGGACGGCTCATTTTCGACCAACCCAGAATTACAGGCGATTCCCGAATCGCTGTTTCTTGGCGTTCAAGTTTTACTCGCTGGCGGATTGTTGTTCATTATTCGTCGCAGGCTTGGCAACGAACCATTTAGCGTTCTCACAGACGGTCTCATTGTCGCTCTTGGTGCTTGGTTTTTAATCTGGATCGCGTTTTTACAACCAATCTCCCAACTAACCGATCAAACATTGCTCGTAACAGTCCTAGGCGCAATCACGTTAGGAATCAGTGCGATCGTGTTGTTCACACTTGCAACTTTGTTGTTTGGTGACGAGGCCCGATCGCCTTCTGTATGGCTGGTGGCCGGAGCAATTGCATTTACTTTGCTCGGAGATTTCATGTACTCCGCGGTCGACTCGGGTAGAGCCGATTTCTCCCAGGTTCACGCATCCTCCGCATACATTCTTTGTTTGTTCTTTGCTTCAGCGGCCTTCGTTCACCCAAGCATCTCAACGCTTACCGCACATGGTCCAGTCCCGCAGCAGCGCCCGCTGCTTGGCAGGCTTATCGTCACCACAGCGGCGCTCACCATTCCGGTACTTGTGCTCGCACTGACCGATCCAGCCGACAATTCCGACCGAGCGGTGCGAGCAATTTCCATTTTTGTACTCACCGCTGCAGTAACTGCTCGAGTAATTCATGCTGTGCGCGCAAACGCACAGACGCAGCGAGAACTCATCTTTTCTGCAGAGACCGATGCACTCACCGGTTTGCCAAACAGGCCGCTGATGCTCACACACGTCAGCAATGCACTTATAGGTGCTTGGTCCGAAAGCAGGCAGCCAACCGTTCTCTTCATCGACGTTGACCGGTTCAAGAACATCAACGACTCACTCGGCCATCAGGCTGGAGACAATGTGCTTGTCGCGGTCTCACAGCGCCTCCGAAACGCGCTTCCGGCTCGCTGCATCGTTGGACGAATATCGGGAGACGAGTTTGTTGTGCTCGACGCTCTCACCAAGAATCAAACTGACGCTATGTTGCTGGCCGATCGAATTCTTGAAAGTTTCAATGAGCCACTCTCCTTGCGCCAAGGCGACGTGTTTGTCTCCGCAAGTATCGGGGTAGCCACGTACCACCCAAAGATCACAGCAACGGCCGACGACCTGCTTCGCCATGCCGACACGGCGATGTACCGCGCCAAAGACGCGGGGCGCAATTGTGTTGCGGTATTCGACGAATCGATGCTTGAACGTGTGACTCAGAGGCTTGCCGTAGAAACCGCCCTGTACCGCGCCCTCGAACGTCGCGAACTTCGATTGGTGCATCAACCGATCGTCGACATCGATTTAGGTGACGTCGTTGGTTTTGAGGCCCTCATGCGCTGGGAACGCGAAGACGGGTCCATGATTTCGCCGGCCGAGTTCATCCCAATTGCCGAGGAAACAGGCACAATCGTCCCAATCGGTGCGTGGGCTTTACTCGAAGCTCTCACCCACTTGCGCGGCTGGATATCTGAGGGAGCCTGCCGCAGCGATGCCACCATGTCGGTAAACGTTTCGCCCCGTCAGTTGCACGACCCCAATTTTGTTGCAGTTGTTAGTGAAGCACTCATGCGTTCGCACGTACCCGCCGAGCAATTGTGGCTCGAAATAACGGAAGGCGTGATGATTGCTCAACCTGATCAGGCGCTTGCCACGCTGACCAAGTTGTGCGACATAGGCGTTCGCATTGCAATCGACGACTTTGGCACCGGCTACTCCTCGCTGTCTTTGCTTCAGAAGTTTCCGATTCATCGCCTCAAGATCGATAAATCATTCGTGAGTGGTGTCGCCGACGACCAAAGCGCACGATCGCTTGTACGCACCATTATCGCAATGGGAGAATCACTGGGACTCGACATGGTTGCCGAGGGTGTTGAAAGTGTTCGTCAATTGCAGACTCTTGCCGAACTGCACTGCGCCAAAGCCCAGGGCTACCTGATCAGCCATCCAGTGCCACCAAACTCCATCAGCCAAACCGTTGCGGCACTGGATCAGTTCGGTGCATGGTCCAAACTGCGCGGCAACGGCAACATCTGACCTAGTTGTTTTTGGGTTTACGCGGTATAAATCCGCTGGTGCGCTCTTGATAGGCAACATAATCAGGACGGCGCTTGTGCATAGTTTTCTCCAACATGGGCACTCCCGATACACGCACCAATAGAAAACTCATCACTCCAGCTCCGAACAAACCCAACCAACCCATGTTGGACTGCAGCGCCACGATTGCGATACCCCACCAGGCACACGCATCACCGAAATAGTTTGGATGACGCGTGTACTTCCACAGTCCTTTGTCCATCACCTTGCCCGAGTTTTCTGGATGGGCCTTAAAGCGTGCCAATTGCACATCACCAACCGACTCGAACATCACACCGGTTAACCAAACCAATACTCCGATTACGCCGAGAACATTGATTGATTCCTCCGAGGGCTGCTGCGCCAGCTGCACAGGAATCGACACGACGAACATCAGTACTCCCTGCAATGCAAATACGGTTACAAGACTGATCAATGGGAAGCGACCTCCGTAATGCTTGCGCATCGCCACATAGCGAAAGTCTTCACCCTTGCCGTGATTTCGCCACCACAAATAGCCAGCCAAACGAAAGCCCCAAATGCTGACCATCGCGGCAACAATCAGACCAATGTCTGACGAACCGTCTGATGCAAAATTCGCCACCCATGCAACGACTACGAAGCCGAGGCCCCAAAAAATGTCGACAATTGATGCATTCTTCAACAACAAGCTGAGCAACCAAACGCTCAGCATCAGAAGACCAACCGCCATTGCAGACGACGAGAAAATATCAACGATCATGAGCGGTCACGCTAATGCGCCAAGCGCACCACGCGCTTGCGATGGCGCCAAAAGCCAACGCAAATGTGGCTAACCAAATACCGATATCTGGTTGCCAAATCGCTTGTGTGTACATCTCCAGTTGATTACCCGGCCGAATGCCAACTGCATATCGACGGAGCGCCGCAAGCCCCGCCCAAACCATGACCAGCGCCCAAACAATCGCGACTGCAGCATTGATGCGGCTGGGCAAATTCACTTTTCGCATTGCAAGAATGGGAATTCCTACAAGTAACGGCATCACATGCCGCCCTTGTGAGCCAAAATTTCGCAACAGGTTGTAGTAATTGATGTCCTGCGCGATAACCAACAAGGCTGAAACCAAACACAGTGCAACAACCATTGAGCCGACCAACCGCGTCGTGCTAGAGATAGCGAACACCAATAAGGGAACCAGCATCACCAAATACAAGACCAACGTCATTCTTGGCATCGGGGTGTCAAGCCAACCGAAATTGCCTATCCCCTGTGCCAACACAGCGGGGATGTGCTGCACAGCCTCTATCACCTGCTGCCTCAAACCAAGACTCGGACTTCCTTCGGTAACGGGTGAACCAGTGTTTTTACTAAACACCGTCACGTACCAGACAATCGAGAATGCAATTGCGCAAAGATGAATTACCCACACACTTCGCAATCGTTTCCAAACATCTCCCAGTCGTGCCCAACCACCCGTAAAGGCACTGCAGAACAACAAGGCCACCAAGTACAAAGCAGGGCCAAGCGGACGAGTGCCAATCAAGACCACTCCCGCAACGGCCACGCCACTTAGCTCGACTCTCGTGAGTGGTGATGATTCAAAAACGTGAGGCAAAATTGTCCACAGCGCTATTGCCGAAGCAATCTCGAGTGCACTCGGGTTCATTACGGCTGAAAGAAAGATCACTCCAGGAGTTATCGCCATGAGCAACGCGGGCACACTTCCCTTGCGGTGCGCTACCGATGAAAACGCAAAACCGAGTAGCGCTACCGCCACTGCCCCAAGCATTAGGCGCGAAGCCAACACAGAAACATCGTTCGCTCCGAAAATTGTGCCCGCCCCCGACACCAAAAAAGGAAAGATCGGATATCTACCCATGTTGGTATACGGAGGATTGTCGACGAAGGCTGCATCTTCAATTGCAAGGTTGCATGCAGGTTTTTCGCTAAACGGTGCAAAGCACCAAGGAACCAGGTTGGCAACACCAAACTGCGGGTCGATGTTGACAGTCGTCGTCCAGTACGACTTCTCCAAAGACACTCCCGCATCTGCTCCAACAAACTCGCCGCGTACCACTGCTGCCGACCTCACGAAGTTTGCAGGTTCGTCTGGGCCTGAAAAGAGCGGCATCGATAACGACCACGACACCACCAACGCAAAGAGCGAAGCGACGAGCCATCGCACACGATTCATGGCACAAGACTAGGATGTGTTCAAGTTATGGACGACACTGCAATTGCTCGGGGCGATCGGGCCGTTCTCGTACTTCCCACTTTTAACGAAATCGAAAACCTCGACACCTTCATCCGCAAGGTGCGTGTAAGTGCCCCACTCATGCACATTTTGATCGTGGACGACAACAGCCCAGACGGCACAGGCGCCCTCGCCGACCGCCTGGCAACCGAACTCGGCAATATGCATGTGCTTCACCGAAGCAACGAGCGCGGCCTGGGAAGCGCCTACCGCACCGGCTTCCGACATGTGCTCTCGGCTGCATTCGATCGAGTCATCACCATGGATGCCGACTTTTCTCATGACCCGGCCATGATCCCCCAATTTCTCTCAGCACTCGGTAACGGCTCGGACATCGTCGTTGGCTCTCGCTACTGCGTCGGCGGATCAATCGTCAATTGGCCGCTGCATCGCAAGCTGCTTTCCAAATGGGGAAACGCGTACACACGCCGCATGCTCAAGATCGTCATCTCAGATTGCACCACCGGATATCGCGGTTACACAGCGCAATCACTTCGCGCCATCGAATCCGAGAATGTTTTGGGCGATGGATACGTCTTTCTCTCCACCATCTTGAAGCGGGCTTCCGAGGAACATCTGCAGATTACGGAAGTACCAATTCGGTTTCTCGAAAGAGAACTTGGCACATCCAAGATGTCGTGGAAGATTGTCGGAGAGTCAATGATGTTGGTGACACTCTTTGGTGTTCGCCGCAATCTCAGAAAGTTTGTTCGTCCCGCACGCGGGAAATAGCTTTTAGAGAAACCACTTCGTTTCGTCATAGTGCGGTTCCAGATTGTCGAACAGCCGCTCGTTTTTGCATAGCTGCGGCGTAGCCCCCAGCCTTGTGCCCACTCCGTCTTTGAACGCCCACTCTCCGCGCTGCGATGTTTCGCCCCGCACATAACTTGATAACGCAAATGCTCGATCATTAGCCGAGCTATTGGGCAGCGAGCCATGCACGGTGAGCAAGCCCCACACCACTGCATCACCGGGCTCCAATTCGACGTCCAAGATGTCGTCGGGGTTGAGACCAACCGCAACCAATTCGTCATTGTGCGTCAGCCCCTTCATGATGGAACCCTCGCCGTTATCAGAAAGCCCCAAATAGCCATTCGTATGGCTGCGAGGCACAATGCGCAAACAACCGTTGTCTTTGGTAGCAGGGTCTATAGCCACACCAATAGTTACCGAATCGCGTACCACATCTTCGAATGCTTCTTTGCTTTCGCGAAAGCGCAAATCTTGGTGAAAGCGATAACCGGTGAGGCTTGCCCCTGGTGGTTTCCAGTGAATCTGTTGTGTCACTTGTTTAATGTTCCGGCCAATCAATGGTTCGAGCAGTTCGAGATAGGCGGGATGGCTGCGAAATTTGTCGAAATATTCACTAGCCCATGCAAACCAGTAGGCCTGAATTACGTAGCGAGCACCGAAATGAGCCTCGGGCAAAATCTCGTAGGTGAGATTGCCATGTTTGTAAGTCGCATGATGCGCAATGGCGGTCTCGTAAAGCTTCTTTGTCTCGGCGCGCAGTGTTGCAACCTCATCCGCCGGAATGAAATTTCGAATGATTGTGTAGCCCTCAGCACGAAACTGTTCGAGCGCAGAATCCAGTGCACGCGCATCAGTTTGCATCTGTCAATCCTTCCACAATCAGTTCACTTGCCGCTCGCGGCCCTCCCAGTAGGGCGCTCTCAACTTGAATTTTTGCAACTTGCCTGTTGCTGTTCTTGCAAGTTCTGCCCGAAACTCAACTCGTTTGGGGCACTTATACCCAGCCAGTTTGGTCTTTGTGTATGCAATCACCTGCTCTTCGCTGAGCACCGCCCCGGCGCGTAACACCACCAAAGCCATTACCGATTCGCCCCACTTTTCATCGGGAATGCCAATCACCGCAACTTCGGCAATGTCTGGATGGGAAAAGATCGCACCCTCAACTTCGATTGAGCTGACGTTCTCGCCACCCGAAATAATCACGTCTTTCTTGCGGTCGGCAATGGTGAGCACATGGTTTTCACCAATTGATCCTCCATCTCCTGTGTGGAACCAACCGTCAACAATCGCTTTCGACGTTTCTTCGGGCTGGTTCCAATAGCCCGCCATCACAACATTGCTGCGGGCTAACACTTCGCCGTGTTCGTCTATTCGTGTCTCAACGCCTATCGCAGGCGACCCGGCAGCACTCAGAACAACCGAGCGATCGGCCGCCGACAAATGATCGGTCTCCGCGATTGGTCGATTGACAGTCAGCACTGGCGCAGTCTCGGTGAGCCCATAGATCTGATTGAACTGCCAGCCAAGTTCCGTCTCAACTCGTTCAATAGTTCTTGCTGGCGGTGGTGCACCCGCAACAACAATTCGAACCGCATCCTTCCCCGGAATTTCCCCCTGCCACGTTGCGGCGCTATCAAGAATTGCATTAGCGACTGCGGGGGCACCGCACATCAATGTGATTCCATGGTTTTCAACTCGTCGAAGAATCTCGGCACCATCCACCTTGCGCAAAACAATGTGCTGCCCGCCCATTGCTGTCACCGCGTACACCATGCCCCAACCATTGCAATGAAACTGCGGCAAAGTATGCAGATACACGTCGCGGTCATTCACTCCCATGTGCCAACCAAACGATGCAGCATTTAGCCACAACGTCCTGTGCGTTAATTGCACACCCTTTGGACGTGCTGTTGTGCCGCTGGTGTAGTTGATAGTCGCTGTTGCGTCTTCGTCTGGCTCCCACCCTTTTGGCTCTACGTCATATCGATAGAGCTCTTCATCCGACTGTGCGCCAATGATGAACTTGTGTTTCGCCTTAACGCCCTTCATCGCATCTTCAAGTTCAGGGTCGACAAGCAGAACCTCTGCACCGCAGTGCTCGACAATGTATGAAACCTCATCCGCAACTAATCGGAAGTTGATCGGCGCCAGAACTCGCCCAAAGGCGCTTACGCCGAAGAAGCTAGTAAGCAGCCTGGCCGAGTTATGACTGACAATCGCGACCCGAGCGCCTTGCTTCACCCCTAGAGCATCAAGCCCCGCGGCCTGTGCACGAGCGCGCCTTGCCATCTCTGCATACGTCTGACTACCCCAAGACTTAGCGGGCTGATCTGGTTCATCCACAAAAGCAATGCGGTGCCCATACACCTGTTCGGCGCGGCGCAAATGATCGATCACTGTCAACGGAACTTTCATGCTTTACCCCCAAGACATCTCTAGAGAAACAATAATCACCCGAGAACGAAACGCCATATCTGGTCCGACCAAACGGCAATTAGAATACGCGTATGGCTTCACGCAAAAAAGGCAAGAACGAGATTTCACTCGATGACGCCTACGCATTATCGACCCCAGAACAAAACAAAACCCTTTACGACAAGTGGGCCCCAACCTACGACGCGGAGTTTGTTGCCGATGATTACATCTACCCAAGGATTGTTGCCGAATACCTAGCCACACTCATCGAAGACGACGAGCAACTGTCCGTGTGCGACATTGGCTGTGGCACCGGCGTCATCGGCGAGCACTTCGCCCGGCTACGCCCACTGTGTGAAATCGAAGGTGTCGACATTTCCCCTCAGATGATTGCCCAAGCAGCCTCAAAGACAAGGTCCGACGGCAATCCTGTATACAAAGAGTTTCACGAGGTGGATCTGAAGAAGCCGATTTACTTCGCCCAGTCGGTCTACGACTTCATGGTCAGTGCTGGCACATTCACACTCGGCCATTTGGGCGTATCCGACATGCTCGCAATCTCCCGAGTATTGAAGCCGCTAGGTATCGCATGCGTCGGCATTAACAAGCAACACTTCGAGCAACACGGATTTCGCCCAGTCATTGCCGAAGCAGTTGAGGAACGGTTCATCACCCAACCGGAATACGTAGAGGTAGATATCTACGGCCCGTCAAGTGAGCACTACGGCGACAAAGCACTTATTGCAGTATTCGGCAGGCCTTCGCTACAAAACGAATAACCGCCGCACCAATTAAGACTTCTTCTTCTCAGCCTTCTTGAGGCGCTTCTCTTTCAACGTGAGCTTCGCTTCTTTTTTGTTGTTCGAGTTGCTCTTCTGCTCTTTGTTAGCCATGATCTTCTCTTTTCGCTAGAGGACTAAATCCACCTTAGTCCGATTAGTCCCTGTGCCGCAGTCGCAACGATTGCCACGAGCCGTCGGCAGTCCAACCCCCATCAACGGGAAGAGAAATTCCATTAACAAAGCCCGACTTGCTGTCGTCGCACAACCACGCGATTGCTTGCGCTATGTCGTCCGGTTTCGCAAACCTTCCCATCGGGACATGGTCAGTGATATCGCTGTCGCTATAACTGCCGCCGGCCTGATCCTTGTGGTCCATCTCGGTTTTCACCCAGCCCGGGCAAACCGCGTTTACACGCACACCCTTTGCGCCCCACTCCACCGCCAGTGTTCGCGTGAGGCCAATCAACCCATGCTTGCTCGCGTTGTAGGCAGAACGGTCTGCAACCCCTTGCAAACCAGCGACGGACGCAACATTGACAACCGACCCGCTTCCAGCAGCAACCATCGACCCACCAAATGCCTTGGCCAAGAGAAACGGAGCAACCAAATTGACGTCAATAACCTTTCGGTACATATCTGCTGAAGTATCTAACGCTGAAGTGATGCAAGAAATCCCTGCGTTATTAACCAGCGCATCAACCCGGCCAAACTTCTCAATGGTTTGCTTGGCGGCCGACTGAACAAACGCTTCATCGGTAATGTCGCCAGCCAACGACAGCGCACTGACATATATAGAAGTGTCAATCGGCTGCAGGTCAAGAAGAACAAGCGACCAATCCAGGCCATTCAGGACTGAAGCAGTCTGCTTGCCAATGCCTTGGGCTGCTCCCGTGATGACGGCGACTTTGCGTGAAATCATCTCCCAATCTTACTGTTGGGTCGCGAAGCAATAGCCTCTGACGGTGCCCAAGGTGAAACGTGAAAAGCCAGAACTTGGAAGAAGCTTTCGCCTTTTGTGGCTTTCTGTAGCTTCGTCTTGCACCGGAGACGGAATGTTTCTTACAGCCTTCCCTCTTCTTGCTGCACTGCTCACGAGAGATCCAGTTTTGATCTCTGGAATCACTATCTCCACCAAACTCCCTTGGCTTCTTTTTTCACTCTTCACCGGCGCAATATCCGACCGAATGGACAGACGAAAACTCATGATTGGTGCCGACGCCACACGATGCATCATCGTTGGAATACTTGCAGCGCTTATTGCAACCGATCAAGCAACTATCTGGATTCTGTACGCATGTTCGTTTTTATTGGGAACGTGCGAAACGCTGCACACTAACTGCGCCCAAGCAATCATTCCTGCCCTCGTGAAGCAGGATCAATTGATCGAAGCCAACGCTCGTTTTACTAGCGCACAAGTAACCAGCGCCCAGTTCGTTGGCCCATCGCTCGGTGTTGTGCTGTTTAATGCATCGTCGGTACTTCCTTTTGCCGCTGACGCGATCACGTTCGCAAGTTCTGCTGCACTCGTTAAAGCAATACCAGACGAACATGGAGTCGAGCGCCCAACAACTCGCATCCGAGACGACATGTTGGACGGTATTCGCTTTCTTCGCGACAATCTTGTTCTCCGACGCCTCACATTTATTCTCACACTTCTCAATTTCTTTTACTTTGCCGCGGCAGCGCTGCTTGTGCTGTACACCACAGATATTTTGAACAGCGGAAAGATCACATTTACAGCGCTTTCCGTTGGTGCAGCAGCGGGCACCGTCGCCAGTCGTTTCATAGTCACTCGGCTTTCCATCACGATGAATGCCACTCAGACGATTCTGCTTTCGCTTTGGGTCTGGGCCATCTCTTCGATTGGAATTGCGTTCACCTCAAATCGCTACGTCGCCATAGCAAGCTATGTAGTACTAGGTGTTGGTAACGGGCTGTGGATGATCATCAACACCACTTTGCGTCAGCAAATAACTCCAGACCGCATGCTTGGCCGAATGAACGCGGCCTTTCGCACCATCTCCTGGGGCGTAGTTCCATTCGGTGCCGCATTCGGTGGGCTTACCGCTCGCTACCTTGGGTTGCGCGGACCATTCATCATCTTCGCCCTTGTGATGATTGCTTGTGCCGTCTTTGGCAAGTCGCTTCTCAAGCCACTCACTGCTCACGAAAATAATTAAACAGTCAGCCTGTCACTCGCCTGTTTGGCCATCGACAACTTCACGCATCAAGTCCGCATGGCCGTTATGTCGGGCATATTCCTCAATCATGTGCACCAAGATCCAACGAAGACTAGGCGATTCCCCGCTTGGCCATGTCCGCAATGCCAACCCATC
Organism: uncultured Acidimicrobium sp.; assembly: GCA_964571325.1. Lineage (GTDB taxonomy): Bacteria > Actinomycetota > Acidimicrobiia > Acidimicrobiales > Ilumatobacteraceae > UBA3006. The sequence goes on along the minus strand of CAZNBF010000021.1, from coordinate 387 downwards.
AAGCCCGTCAACCGAAAGGAACTTCTCAATCTGCTGATTCGACAGAACTACCGATGATTCCCAGTTGTTTCGCAGGATGTCGGGTGAATCCTCACACGCCGATGCAAATTCCCAATCAGGCTGTTGTTCCCAGTCAATTGAAAGCCAAGGCTCTAAGCGCTCGTTGTCACCTAACCATCGCCAAAACCATTCATTTTCCACGAAGGTCATGTGTTTGAGAAGCCCACCAAGAGTCATTGTGGATACGCCGACGCTGACGTTCAATCCATCTGAGCCAAGCCCCGCACATTTCCATTTCAATGTTGCGCGCTGAAAATTGAGAAACCCAAGCAAGGTTTCAACTTCACTTACCGCAGGCTCTGGCTCCGGTCGTCCTACATCGTCGAA